>CAZAQZ010000032.1:0-13601 GCA_964487175.1 uncultured Verrucomicrobiota bacterium
TCAATACTCCCGCGTTGAGTTGATACGGCGCGAGCGCCTTCAACCGGTCGGCGGCCTCCGCTTCCTTGCCCATCGATACCCACACGTCGGTGTAGAGGACATCCGCGTCTTTGGCGGCCTCTTGAACGTTTTCTGTCAGATGGATTGCTCCCCCCGCGCGTTTCACCAACGACGCTGATGGCTGAAACTGCTTCGGCGCGGCGACCCACGACTCCATGCCGGTCTTGGCCGCACCAAACAACCATGAGTTGCAGACGTTGCAGGCCCCGTCGCCCAGGAACACAACTTTCTTCCCTTTCAAGGTTCCGAGTTTCTCGCGAACGGTTTGCAGGTCCGCCAGAATCTGGCAGGGATGCTCGTCGTCGGTGAGCGCGTTGATCACCGGGATCGTCCCTGCCTCGGTGAAAATCTCCACGTCCCGTTGTGCGTAGGTGCGGATCACCACGCCGTGCACATAACGCGACAGCGTGCGCGCTGTGTCGGCGACGGTTTCGCCGCGGCCCATTTGGATGTCGTTTGACGACAAATAGAGCGAGGAGCCGCCCATTTCGCGGATGCCGACTTCAAAGCTCACGCGCGTGCGCGTGCTGGCCTTGTTGAAGATCAGCGCCCATGTCTGGTTCTTTAGCGGAAGATCTTTGACTTCCTTGCCTCGGTTGGCCTTGAAGTCCTTTGCGAGATCAAGGATCTGCTCGATTTCCGCGCTGCTGAGTTGTTCGATCGTCAGTAAATGTTTCATAAATGTTTTCCCGGTGCGCCACTATGCCTGTACTTGTCGTCTTCCACCTGCTCCAACCAATCATTGAGCCGTCTCATAATCTCATCGGGCGACTTCTGCATCAACGCCCAACGCACCGTGACCGTCATACCCTGTTCGTCCACGTCCTCGATGAACATGCTGTTCGGTTCCATGAACTGGTTCCACGTCATCAGAAAGTTGGCCGATGGCGGCGTTGCCCACTCGAAGCGCATCCGTTTTTCCTGCGCCGTCGCAATCGGCAACACCTTCTCCACATCCACGCTCTCCATAAATTTCCCGAGCTTGCCCGCCATGTTAACCGGCTCCGATCTCATTGAGCACGTCCGACAATTTCTTCACCGCCTCGTCCACTTCTGAACGCGTGATGTTGAGCGGAGGCAGAAAGCGCACGGCATTTCCGCCCGACGCCACTCCAATCAATCCGTGTTCGGCGAGTTTGGCGATCATCGTTTTCACGTCCACCGTGAATTGCACGCCAATCATCAACCCGACACCGCGAATGTCTTTGATCGCCGGACGTAGTTTGGCCAGTTCGCGCAACCGGCCAACGAAATAATTCCCCATTTCACGCGCATTGGCCGGCATCTTTTCCCGTTCGATGGTCTCCAACACCGCCAGCGCCACCGCGCAAGCCAGCGGTGTGCCTCCGAACGTTGTCCCGTGTGTGCCCGGCCCGAGCAAATCCGCGTACGGCTTGCGCGCCCAGATTGCCGCGATTGGAAATCCGCCGCCCAAACTCTTCGCCCATGACATCGCATCAGGTTGAATATCCGGCGCGATCGACTTGTACCCACAAAACTCTCCCGTCCGCCAAATACCGCACTGGACTTCGTCGAGCATCAACAACAACTCGCGTTCATCGCACAACCGGCGCAAGCCGCGGAGGAACTCAGGTTTCGCAGGCATGACCCCGCTTTCACCCTGAATCGGTTCAACCAAAATTGCGGCTGTCTTCGGACCGACGGCTTTCGCGACGGCGTCCAAGTCGTTGAACGGCAAATGACGAAAACCGTCCACCATCGGTTCGAATCCCTTTTTCACCTTGTCCTGGCCCGTAGCGCTAATGCCTCCCAGCGTCCGGCCATGGAAACTGTCCTGAAACGTCAATATCTCATAGCGGCCGCCGCGTTCGTTGCCGAATTTGCGGGCCAGCTTGTAGAGTGCCTCGTTGGCCTCCCCGCCGCTGTTGGCAAAAAAACATTTGCCTTCGATGCCGACGAGTTCAACCAGCCGTTTGGCCAGCAAGCCCTGCGGCTCCGTGTTATACAAATTGGATGTGTGGATGAGTTGCGCTGATTGGCGCGCCAACGCCGCGCCAACCGCCGGGTGCGCGTGTCCAATCCCGTTCACCGCAACACCACCGCCGAAATCGAGATACTCCTTGCCGTCCGCGTCCCATACACGTGCGCCCTTGCCGCGGACAAAGACCAGCGGCTGCCGCGCGTAGGTCGGTATCACGTACCGTTCGAAAAGACCCTGGATTTCCTTGCCGTTCATTTTGCGGGCATGATGCGAACAGTTTTCTGCCGTTGCAAGATTTTTGCGCGCCATTTGACGACCAACGCCGTCACAAACAACACACACGACAGCCAAAACAGGGTCGTCAACGGTGTAAACCCGGGCGACGGTGGCTGCATCTTGAGGGCGGATGCAATCCATTTCTTAATCAATGGCAACAACGTATCCAATCCCAGCGATATCCCACAGCCGTATACGATGATCAGGTGCACGGTATACGACCATAACGACAACTGGCCGAATTGCAAAATCCACTCCGTCCCGCGCTTCGGCGTGCCGAGCCAACAACATCCCGCCAGCCCGACCAGTACCAATCCCAATCGTGAAAACACAAACGGCGCGTCGTACGGCAGGCGCGAGCGCATGAACTGCGCCGCCAGAAGAAACACCGCGCCCGCCACAAGGGCTCGCACTGTCTGACGCCAAACCGTTTTCTCAGAAAAAATCGCCGGTCCCAGCCAGACGCCGAGCAATGGAAACGCAGCCCAAGGCACGACTGGAAATTTCCCCACGCCTGTCGGCCACAGATAATTCATCAGCCACTTCGGCACATGAACGCCCGAGGCCCATCCGTCCACCCCCATCGTGGTCGTCGCTGCCACCAGGCCGAGCGCGGCGCAGACAATCCGATGAATTTCCGGGCGCCGTGTGACGGGCACCAACAGCAGGATCAGCGCAAGCGAACCGAAGATGCATTGCAGGATGTCCATCTTCGTCCACAATTCGAGCAAATGCGGCCCGCGCGCGCCAAAAAACTGCCAGAGCAGCGGCGTCGGCAGATGCAACAAATACGCGACGACGAAAATTTGTCCCACACGCCGCCACATTTTGCGCCAGGCTGCGCCTCGCGTAACGACATCCTGCCAGCGATTGTTCAGATTCATGCCCATCACGCCGCCGCTGACCAGCAGGAACGCGGGGGCGACGAGTCCGTTCATCCAATTCAAGACGGAGAACCAGGCGCTGCTGCGGTATTCGGGGGCAAGCAACGCGTTGAAGACGTGGCACTCGGCCATCACCAACACAGCAAATCCACGCAGCCAGTCCAACCCAAGCAGTCGCGACGACGGCGTCGCAGCAGACGCGCTCATTTCACGATCTCAGTGCCGCTGCCCTTGTCGGTGAAGATTTCCAGCAGGATCGAATGCGGGACACGGCCATCAACCAGGTGGACGCGGCGCACTCCCGCCTGTACGGCTTCAACGGCGCTGTCCACTTTGGGGATCATCCCCTTGTCCACAATGCCCTGATGCTTCAGGTCCATCGCTTCGCTGGCTTTCAGGCTGGAGATGAGGGTTTCCGCATTCGATGGATCGCGCATCAGGCCGGGCACATCGCTCATGAATACCAGCCGGCGGGCTCCAACGGCCACTGCCAGTTTCGCGGCGGCGACATCGGCATTAATATTGTAGGCATGGCCATCGTCGCCGAGGCCGATCGGGCTGATGACCGGCGTGACCTGCGTGTGGAGGCATTTGCGGACCCTCTCGACCATCACTTCTGTCACTTCGCCGACGTAACCAAGATCGATACCGTCCTTCATCAACTTGCGGCACTTGAACACCTCTTTGCCGGAAATGCTGCGCGCCTTGCCGCCGATCTTTTGGACCATCTCGACGATGTCGCGGTTGATAATATTGCCGAGCACGTCTTCGACAATGTCCATCGATCGCTCATCGGTGACGCGCATGCCCTGGACGAATTGCGCCTTGATGCCCGTCCGTTCCATCGCAGCAGTGATCGCCTTGCCGCCACCGTGCACGACAATCGGATTGATGCCGACCGCTTCGAGAAACACGATGTCGGACGCGACGCCCGCGCGCACCTTCGGGTCGGGCGAATCCATGAAACTGCCGCCGTACTTGACGACAAAGATGGAACTGCGAAACCGCTGGATGTACGGCAGCGCTTCGAGCAACACGTCGGTTTTTTTGAAGATGTCCAGCACGCCGTCTACTCGCCTTTGTTCAGCTCGACGTACTACTCGGTCAGATCACAGGTGTACATCGTGCAATGGCCGTGACCCAAATGCAGTGAGATATCAATGGTGAATGCCGGCCGGGCCACGATCTGCTTCAGTTTCGTCATGGACGTCCGCGCGGGCATCCCGCGACGTACCGCCGGCACACCGTCGTAGGCAATGTCCACGGACTCCTCGCGAATTTTGGCCCGTGAATACCCCAGCGCATCCAGGATGCGGCCCCAATTCGGGTCGCCCCCGCACCAGCTTGTTTTCACCAGCACGGAATTCGCCACAGCGCGCGCGCCAATTACGGCATCGCGGTCGGAAGCGGCACCGTGGATGTTGATTGTCACAAACTTGCTCACGCCTTCGCCGTCGCGAACGATCATCTTCGCCAACTCCGCGCACACGAAATTCAACGCAGCCTGAAACTCGCCCATCGGCACCGGCCCTGCCGCGCCGTTGGCCAGCAGAATCACCGTGTCGTTGGTGCTCATGTCG
The DNA here is from genome assembly GCA_964487175.1 of uncultured Verrucomicrobiota bacterium. GTDB lineage: Bacteria > Verrucomicrobiota > Verrucomicrobiia > Palsa-1439 > Palsa-1439 > CAWFPN01. The sequence goes on from CAZAQZ010000032.1 coordinate 4,743, forward strand.
CCGTCGACGCTGATGCGATTGAACGAATGATTGACCGCCGTTCGCAGCGCTCGCTGCAACACGGCCCGCGGGATGGCCGCGTCCGTCGTGATGAAGCTCAGCATCGTTGCCATATCCGGGTGAATCATGCCCGCGCCCTTGGCGATGCCGCCGATGTGAATTGTGTTACGACCCGCCTTGAGCTTGACGGCGACTTCCTTCGGAAACGAATCGGTCGTCATGATCGACAATGCCGCATCATGACCTCCCTGTCGCGATGCGATCTTAAGCAGTTTCTTGATGCCCGCCTCGATTTTCACGATCGGCAACAGCGTACCGATCCGGCCCGTCGAACAGACCATGACGTGGTTGTCCGGGCAACCGAGCCGGCGCGCGACCGAGGCCGCCATCGATTTGGCGTGAATCATTCCGATATGGCCTGTGCAGGCGTTGGCATTGCCGCTGTTGACAATGATGGCGCACGCCTTGCCCGATTTGACGTTCTGCATGTCCAATTTCACGGGTGCGGCTTTCACCTGATTGGTCGTGAACGTTGCGGCAACAACCGCGGGCCGGCGATCGGAAACAATCAATGCCAGGTCCTTTTTTCCGGTGACTTTGATGCCTGCCGCGATGCCCGCCGCGCGAAATCCGAGCGGAGCAGTCACGGAGCCTTTGATTATCGTAAAGGACAGCTTCATCAGAGAAGCCCCAACGTTTCCTCGTATCCAAAAACGATATTCAGGCACTGCACGGCCTGGCCCGCGGCGCCCTTGGTGAGATTATCGAGCGCACTGACGACAATCAGTTTTCCCGTGCGCTTGTCGAGGCGAACGGAGATGTCGCAGAAGTTTGTGCCCTCAACGTTCTTGGTGTCGGGCAACGCATCCGTGACGCGCACAAATGGTTCGGCCCGGTAGAAATCGCGATAGACGGCGAGCGCGTCACCTGCCTGTGTCGCGTCCATATAAATGGTGCTCACGATGCCTCGATTAAGCGGAATCAAGTGCGGTGCGAACGATAGTTTCACATCCGAGTTGGCCAGCAGGGATACCTCCTGTTCGATCTCGCTCAGATGACGGTGCTTCGGCAGTCCGTAGGCACGGGCGCTTTCGTTGCATTCGGTGAATAAATATTCTTCAGCGACCTTGCGCCCTGCGCCGCTGATGCCGCTCATGCTGGTCGCGACAATGCCGCTCGGTTTACCCAAGCCCCGCTTCAGTGCCGGGGCGATGCCCAAAATGATGCTGGTCGGGTAACAGCCCGGACAGGCAATCAGCGTGGCCTTGGCGATCTGATCGCGGTGAAGTTCCGGCAGACCGTACACGGATTGTTTCAGCAGTTCGGGCGCGGGATGATCGTGATCGTAGAACTCCTTATAGATCGCCGCGGATTTCAATCGGAAGTCGGCGGACAAATCGAGGACCTTGATGCCCTTCTTCAGTAACGCCGGCGCAAATTCGGCAGCCACGCCATGCGGCAATGCCAGAAACACCGCGTCCGGCGAAGTCGATGCGATGGCGTTCATCGTTGGATCGATGAACGTAGCTGTCACCTGGCTGCGAAACCGCGGAAACACATCCGCGACCGGCTTGCCTGCGTACTGTCGCGAGGTAAAGCAGGTAATGCCCACCTGCGGATGCCGCAGCAACAGGCGGATCAATTCCTGTCCGGAATAACCGCTGGCGCCGACGATGGCCACTTGTGTTTTCTTCATGCCTTCAACTCACAGTTTGTCACCAAAAGCAACGAGCCCCGAATTATCAAACTCGGGGCTCGTGCTTGCAAGACGAGAATTATAGTTCGCTTAACGTTTCGAGAACTGGAAGCGTTTGCGAGCCCCCGGCTGACCGTACTTCTTTCTCTCCTTCATTCTGGAATCACGCGTCAGCAGGCCCTTCTTTCGCAAAGCGGGCTTCAATTCCTCGGAGGTCTGCAACAACGCGCGGGCAATGCCCAGACTGATGGCGCCGGCCTGGCCCGAAATGCCGCCCCCTTCAACGCTGATGACAATGTCAAATTTCTTGGCGCTGTCGGTAACCGTCAACGGCAGGACTGCGAGCGTGCGAAGGTTCTGAACACCGATGTACTGCTCCAGCGTCCGCTCGTTCACGGTGAATTTGCCCGTCCCGGGCGTAAGGCTCACGCGGGCGACGCTCGATTTGCGGCGGCCCGTGGCGATGATTGCATTGGATGGTGCGTTGGCCATGGTAAAAGCTTCCTGTCTTCCTGCGGCTAAACTGCCACCAGCTCCGGTTTTTGCGCGGAATGCGGGTGCTCGGGGCCTGCGTAGACTTTCATCTTGGTGATGATCTGGCGCCCCAGGCGGTTTTTGGGGATCATCCCTTTGACGGCGTGGGTGATGAGCTTCTCCGGATGATGCGCCCGGATTTGCTTGGGTGTCCGGATCTTCTCTTTGCCGGGATACTGCGAATAGGACATGTACTTCTTGTCCGTTTCCTTCTTGCCGGTGAGCACGACCTTCTCGGCATTGACGACCACGACAAAATCACCCGCATCGACATTCGACGTAAACTGGGGTTTGGTCTTGCCGCGCAGGATGTTCGCCACCTTGACGGCCACCTTGCCCAGTACCTGCCCGCTGGCGTCGACGACAAACCAGCGCGGCTTCTGTTCCTCTTTTTTAGCGTAAAACGTCTTCATAGCATCCGTGTCTGAAATCTTGTGAAGGGGCGTAAACTAGCCAACACAGCCAGCCTTGTCAATCCTCATTTCACGCCAAATTCGCCGGAAACTTTCCTCCAAATCCCCGAAAAACTGCTTTTCAGGCGTGTTCCGTTTGCAGTCGCACTACAATCGGGTTATAGTATCCCCCGAAAGGGTGTCCGGGTATAGGGTGCCGAGCATGAGCGATCATCCTAGCTATAAAAAGCCGCCAGGTGGCGGGTTTGAGTTCTCCGACAAGTGGGGAGAAAGTCCTGAGTCTACTCCACTGGAGTTGGTGGACAAGCTGCTTTCTGCAACAACTGAGGGCGATCCTGCCCGCTTCGATTTATTCCGACTGCGCCAGCAAATCCAGGAACACGAACTGACGCTTTCCGAGGCCCGGGCCGCCATTGAAAAAATGGACGAGGTGATCAAGAAGGTCACTTCGCCCGCCAACCGCATCGGCACCTTCCTCGGCTTTCCGAAAAAGGACGTCGCCCACGTCGCCGTGGGCGGACACGATTATTATTCCAACGTCGATCCTCGGCTTGAAGCCAAGGCTCTCAAAATCGGCACGCGCGTGCTCGTCAACGAAGCGTACGTTGTCGTTGGCGATTTGGGTTATGACAATTCCGGTCCCGTCGGCAAGATCGCGGATGTGCTCAAGGACGGCCGGTTGCGCGTCGGCCAGGAACATGGATTGCACTCGGTGATCCTGCAGCGGTCGAGCGACCTGCTTGAGGAGAAATTGAAGGTCGGCGACGAAATTCGCATCGATCCGGCGTTCCGCGTCGCGGTCGAATTGCTCACCTCGTCCGAGAAGAGCGATTACTATTTGGAAGAAGTTCCCGAGTTACCCTGGAGCCGCGTCGGTGGACAACAGGAAGCTCTTCAGGCGATCAAGGACGCAATCGAATTGCCGCTGTTGCACGGCGATTTGTTCCAGCGATTTCATTACGCCCAGCCCAAGGGCTTCCTGCTGCATGGCCCGCCGGGTTGCGGCAAGACGCTCATCGGCAAGGCCACGGCATTTAATCTGACGAAGAAGTTGCGCGAAAAGACGGGCCAGGACATGAAGGAATGCTTCATGCACGTCAAAGGCCCCGAGATCCTCAACATGTGGGTCGGCGAATCCGAGCGCATCGTGCGCGAAATCTTTGCCACCGCGCGTGAGAAACGCCAGCAGGGCTATATGCCGTTTCTGTTCATCGACGAGGCGGAATCGATTCTCGGCACCCGCCGGGCGAGCCGTTTCTCGAACATCCTGTCCACGCTGGTGCCGATGTTCTGCTCCGAGATGGACGGCATCGAATCGTTGCACGACGTGGTGATCATCCTCGCGTCGAATCGCGCCGACCTGATCGATCCCGCGATTCTGCGTCCGGGCCGCATTGACCGCAAAATCAAGGTCAACCGCCCCGACCGGCAGGGTGCGGAGGAGATTTTCTCGATTTATCTCGGCGAGGATTTGCCGCTCGATCCGGCGGCGTTGAAGGCCCACGAGAACGACCTGAAGGCCACGTCCCACGCGCTGATCGATTCGCTCCTGAAGATGCTGTTCTCGCACCGCGACGAAAACCGGTTCCTGGAAGTGCAATTGCGCAGCGGCCGCAAGGACATTTTGTATCGTGGCGACCTGCTCAGCGGCGCGATCATCGCCAGCATCGTGGACCGCGCGAAGGAGATCGCCATCAAGCGCAGCATCGAAAGCAGGAAAGAGGAAGGCATCGGCGAAGCCGACCTGCTGCGTTCGCTGGACCTCGAGGTCGCCGAGAACGACATTTTCCCGCCCACCGATATCACGGAAGACTGGTTGATGTTGCTCGATTACGATCCCGAAAACGTGGTGAAGGTTTCACCCATTCGACCTCAAACCGGGGCGCGCGCCAAAGGAGTCAGCGCCGTCGTGTAACCCACGGCGCACAACGCCATTCGCCGCCCAGCCAGAGCAGTTTATTTCCATGCAACGCACCCTGGGAATAGAAACGGAATACGGCATTACTGTTGACGGACAGGAATCCGTCGACGTGGTGGCCGAATCCATCGCGCTGGTGCGCAGTTACACCCAGGTGGACCGTCCCGCGCAGGATTCCGCCATGAAATGGGATTACAACCTGGAAGACCCCCATCAGGACGTCCGCGGGTTTCGCGTCGAGGAATTGATGCAGGATTTCGACGAGGCGAAGTATTTCATCCAGGACCAGAATCGCAAATTGAGTTTTCAGGAGATCAAGAGCGACCTCGTCCTGTCCAACGGCGCGCGGTTCTACAACGATCACGCCCATCCCGAGTATTCCACGCCGGAATGCAAGGGCCTGCGCGACATGATTGCCCAGGACAAGGCCGGCGAACGCATCATCGAGGAATGTGTGCGCCGTCGCAATCTCCGGACCACGGGCGGCGTCGTCAAGGTCTACAAGAACAACACCGATTTCGTCGGCCACAGTTACGGATGCCATGACAATTATCTCATGGACCGCTCCATCCCGTTTGAACACGTCATCCGCGGGCTCACGCCGTTCCTCGTCACGCGCCAAATCATTGCCGGCGCGGGCAAGAGGGGGATCGAGAACGAGGAACAGGCCGCCGGAGGCGTTTATCAAGTCAGCCAGCGCGCCGATTTCTTCAGTGTGCTGGTTTCCATCGACACGATGAACCGCCGCCCGATCATCAATACCCGTGACGAGCCGCATGCCGACAGCGAACGATATCGCCGCCTTCATGTCATCATTGGCGACGCCAATATGAGCGAGGTTGCCGGCGCGTTGAAAATCGGCACGACGGCGCTGGTGCTGGACCTGCTCGAACAGGGCGCCTGCCCGATGACCCTCGATTTGGCCGATCCGATTGCCGCCTTGAAAATCGTGTCCCGCGATCCCAGCCTTAAAACGCCGCTGGTCATGGTGGGCGGGCGCACCATCTCGGCGATCGATATCCAACGCGAGTACCTGGCCGCTGCGAAAAAGAACCTGCGGGGCGGCAGCGCGGAGACCGACTGGGTGCTGGCCACGTGGGAAAAAGTGCTGGACGATTTGGAGCGCGATCCGATGTTGTGCCGCGACCGCCTCGATTGGGTCGCCAAGAAATGGTTGCTCGATCAGTTCGTGGCAGCGGAGGATCTGCAGTGGCACGACCCGTGGCTGCAATCACTCGACCTGGAATATCACAATGTCCGGCGCGAGGAAGGTCTTTACGCCGAGTTGATCCGCCAAAACAACATGCAACGGTTTGTGACCGATGACGAGATTCGCCATGCCATCCATCAGCCGCCGCGTGACACCCGGGCCTATTTCCGGGGTAAATGCATCGAGAAATTCGCCAAGGAAATGACCTCGGTACAGTGGGACGAGATCGCCTTTGGCGACAACAACCACGAGTATGTCGTCCGCTTGTTGAATGTTTTTGACGATCAAGACGTGCAACGCTACAATGCCGCCATTGACAACGCGACGGATGTGGAGACATTACTGCGTAGCCTGGAATTTGTACGGAGGTAACGACGCTATGCCGAACATAAACGCAGAGTTTCCGGAACGCATCCACCGGCCCACTTCTCCCGCTCCCTGGGAGCGAAAAGAAGGCGAGGAAGGCGGCCCGCAACGGCCCGACGTGAGCGCGCCTGACACCAAGGAACTGCTCAAGAAAATGCGGCGTGTCGACCCCAACCAGGCGAAACGCTACCGCCAGCGCACGGGACAATGACCGCGCGACCGCGCAGGCACTAATCTTTATGGATCATCCCAATCCCCTGCCCCAGTTCCTGCACGACGGAGATTTCCTCGGCGTGCTCAAGGCACACGGCTACGAAGTCGCGCCACGGCTCGCGGCCGCGGCGGCCACATTCGCCGATGGGGCACACCACGGCACCATTGCCACCGAAGGTACCACGGTGCTGGCTGTCAAATTCAAGGACGGCGTGCTGGTCGCGGGCGATCGTCGCGCCACCGCCGGCAACATGGTGATGTATGAACGCGCCGAAAAACTCATCACCATCGATTCCCATTCCGTTCTCGCCATTGCGGGCGTGCCTGCGGTGGCCTTTGAGATGGCGCGTGTGCTCGAACACAGTTTCAAATACTACCAGCGCAGCCAGCTCCAGGAAATGAGCACGGCAGGCAAAGTGCGTTCCCTCTCGAAGCTACTCAAGGAAAACCTGCCGCTGACGCTGCAGGGTGTCGGCATGGTCGTGCCCCTGTTCGCCACGTATGAACAGGACAATGGCAAGGACGGTGGCGGCAAGGTGTATTTCTATGACGCGCTCGGCGCGCAGTTCGAGGGCGTGGATTATGCCGCCAGCGGTTCCGGCTCGCCCGCGGTGCGCAGTGTGCTCCATTATCTCAACACCTACGGCGGCAAACCACTCGCCAAATTCAATGAATCCGAAATGATCGTCACCGCGTTGCGGTTGCTCGACACCGCGGCCGACACCGACACCGCCACCAGCGGTTACAATCCCAAGTCCAACATTTTCCCCATCGTGCGCGTGATCACCCAGGACGGTGTCCACGAAATCAGCGAAACGGATCTGGCAAAGGCCTATCGCAGCGACACGTAACCGGGCAGTGACCGCGAAGCAGAGCGCATTATCATGATTGAGGAACCATATCGTTGGGTCGAGGCAATCGCGAACCGTCGCGAGTACATCGAGGACCAGCTGCGGCGCGGCAGCCCCATCGTGCTGCTGAATTACGCCGACGGCCTGTTGTTGATGACCGTGAGCCGCGAGACCCGGAAGATTTTCGAGGTGTACGACCGCATCGGGTTCGCCGCGCTCGGTCATCCCGCCGATATCGAACGGATGCGCCTGATCGCAATTGATTTGGCGCACATGGAGGGCTTCAACCGCGCGGTCAATGACGTTTCCCTGCGACGGTTGGTGAGCTTCAGCATGAGCCCCGCCCTCAAGGGGGCGTTCGAGCAAGTGTACGGCCCGCCGTTCATCGTGAAGATGTTGCTGGCCGAGCTGGGTGACGATCCCGAGCATGACAGCGTCGTCAAACTCGATTACGACGGTTCCATGGGCCGCAGCGAAATCGAAATGAAAGAACCCTTTGACGTGGTGGCGGGCACCGCCGAAGCCGAACAGCAAATGTTGAATTATCTTGTCGACAACAACGGCAACCGAAAACGCTCCCTCGAGGAAGCGCTGAAACTGGCGGCGCAAACCTGGACTGTCGGGATGGAAATCGCCGAGCGCACCGGCCAGGCCGAAGGCGACGAAACCAAGAGCGAAGAAATCGACACGGTCAAGGTATTGAAGGAAACACTGAAATCGCGCCACGTCGAGGCCGCCGTGCTGGATCGCAACCGCCCCGCTTCGTCGAAGTTCCGCTTGCTCGACGAAAAGGAGATTCGAGCCGCCCTCAAGGATTTATGAACCGCATCGTTGGCCTGGAAACCGAATACGGCTGCCTCGTCAGCGGCGACGACCGCCAGGGCGGGCCGGACGCGTTTCCCATCCGCGTCAAGAATCACCTCTTCAAAACGGTGCGGATCGGCGCCATCGACCTGCACTATCGCGATTACGAGGAACCGCCCGGCAACGGCGGTTTTTTGCTGAACGGCGGCCGACTCTATCTGGACATGGGCCACATCGAGTTCTCGACGCCCGAATGCCTGAGTCTGCGTGACGTGGTCGCCTATGACCGCGCGGGCGATTACCTCCTGCAAACCGCCCTGGAAAACATGGGCATCGCCGAGCGCGTCTCGTTCGTCAAAAACAACATCGACCATCACACCGGCGCGACGTTCGGTTGCCATGAGAATTACCTGATGAAACGCGGCGCGCAATTCACCCCGCAGGTGCTCTCGGCCCTGCTTTCGTTCCTGGCGACCCGGCAACTCTTCACCGGCGCGGGCCGCGTGGGACAAGCCAACCCGCTGGCGTTCGAATTCGACCAGCATCGCTCCGATCAGCCGATCCATTTCCAGATCTCGCAGCGCGCCGATCACATCGTCAACGACATCTACCAGTGGGTGCAATTCAACCGCGCCATCATCAACGCCCGCGACGAGCCGCTGGCCGATTACCGAAAATACCGCCGCCTCCACCTGCTCATTGGCGATTCGAACATGAACGAATACGCCAACGCACTGAAGGCGGGCACCACGTCGCTCGTGCTCGATCTTCTCGAGGAGGGCATCGTCCCAAAACGCGTGGGATTGATGGACGCCGTCCAATCCACCCGCGAAATTTCCCGCGATGCGCAGTAT
>CAZAQZ010000033.1:0-1406 GCA_964487175.1 uncultured Verrucomicrobiota bacterium
CAAAACCCATCAAAATCGGCCTGGTCAGTCTGGGCTGCGCGAAAAACCTCGTGGACAGCGAGGTGATGCTGGGGTCGTTGCGGCGTGATGGGATGGAATTGACGGACCGCGCTGAGGAAGCGGACGTGGTCATCGTCAACACCTGTGGGTTTATCGAGGCGTCGAAACAGGAATCGGTTAATGCCATTTTGAAAGCCAACGAACTGCGCACCACTGGCAACTGCAAGGCGCTGATCATGGCGGGTTGCCTGACGCAGCGGTACCCGAAGGAACTGCGGTCCGAATTGCCCGAGGTGGACGCCATCGTTGGCCTGAACGAAGTGCCGCGCATCGGGGAGATTGTGCGGGAGTTGTTGGGGAGAGTAAATGGTGGGACAGGCGTCCGTGCCTGTCCAAATCCTGACGCACAGGCAGGGACGCCTGTGCCACCGAAGAAATCCGAGCCGCGCCTCTATTGGTCGGGGCCGGCGAAATATGTTCCTGATTTTGCCGCGCCGCGGGTGCGGTTGACACCGAAACATTACGCCTATGTGAAGATTGCCGAGGGCTGCAATCATCCATGCACGTTCTGCAGCATCCCGCGTATTCGAGGCAAGCATCGCAGTCGCGGGACGGACGACGTTGTGTCGGAAATCCGGCAACTGGTCGGCGACGGCGTGCGCGAGATCAATTTGATTTCGCAGGACACAACATTTTACGGGAAAGACCTCGACCCGAACGCCCCGGGGCCGCGCGATGGGAAAGGGTTGCTGTGCGAGTTGTTGGAGAAAATCCAGCAGATCGACGGCGATTTCTGGGTGCGGTTGCTCTACACGCATCCGTACCACTGGAACGATGAATTGATCAAGACGATCGCTGCGTGCGACAAGGTGTGCCGGTACGTCGACATGCCGCTGCAGCACATCAACGATCAAATGCTCAAAGCAATGCGGCGCGAGACCAGCGGTCAATACATTCGCGACCTCATCGGCCGCATTCGCGCGGGCATTCCGGGCATCGCGTTGCGAACAACGTTCATTGTCGGGTTCCCGGGCGAAACTGAGGACCAATTCGAGGAGTTGCTGGCATTTATCGAGACAGCGCGTTTTGAAAAGCTTGGCATTTTCACCTATTCGCAGGAAGACCACACACCTGCGGGCGGGATGGAAGGCCAGCTGCCAGCGAATGTGAAGAAGGGGCGATATCGTCGGACGATGGCCTTGCAGCAAAAGGTCTCGCGCGACATTCAAAAGAGCTTTGTCGGAAAAACCACGCGTGTATTGGTCGAAGAGCGCACGGAAAAAGGCTGGCGCGGTCGTTCTCACACGGACGCGCCGGAGATCGATGGCACCGTGAACATCGAAGGACACGCCAGCGTGGGAGAGTTTGCTGACGTTCTCATTACGGGATCGGCAGAATACGATTTG
>CAZAQZ010000033.1:1506-13525 GCA_964487175.1 uncultured Verrucomicrobiota bacterium
GCCGTACTCGCAGCTCTCGAAGCGGGCAAGAACGTCATTTGTGAAAAACCGCTTGCCACCACGACGAAGGAAGTTCGTCAAATGGGCGAGTTGGCCGACAAAAAGAAGCTGAAATTGATGACTGCGCAGCATCAGCGGTTCTCCAATAGCGCCCAAGCAATCAAGCACTGGACTGGCGCGGGCAATCTGGGCGACGTCTATCATGCGCGTGTCCGGGCGACACGCCGGGCGTGGCTGCCGATCGCGCCGGGGTTCATCGATATAAAACTTTCCGGCGGCGGGCCGTGCATGGACATCGGCGTCCACGCCCTCGACGTGTGCATGTGGTTGATGGAGTTTCCAAAGCCGGTGCGGGTAACCGGTAGCAGCAAGGTCAATTTCGCGAAAGGCCACGCCATCCCCGGCATGTGGGGCGAATGGGACCGCCATTTGTTTTCCGTGGAGGATTTTGCGGCGGGATTTGTGCACTTCGACAACGGGGCGACGATGACCGTCGAAGCGTCGTGGCTTGGGCACCAGCAGGAGAACGAGGACATGAGCTGCCAGATATTTGGCGCGAAGGCCGGGGTCAAATGGCCGTCCACCGAATTCGCCACGGTGCAGGGCGGAGTATTCGGACAAGGCACGCTGACCAACCCACGCATTGTCGAACGGGCGCATTGGGAGGAACTGAAGGCTTTCTATCAGTGTGTGGTCAACGACACACCGTCGCCTGTGCCGTGGACTGAAACGATCAAGGTCATTGGCATTCTCGAAGGGATTTACGAATCGCAGAAGCAGGGCCGCGAAGTGACTCTCAACGTCTGATCATCCACGCGGTTGCGGGAGGACACGATGCCGAACATTGCAGTTGTTTCAACGGCGCATATTCACACCAAAGGGTTTCTCGAACGCCTTGGTCAAATCCCTGGCGTGCGCGCCTACGCCATCTGGGATGACGTGGCCGATCGCGGGCAGAGGTACGCGGCAAGTTGCGGCGCGACGTTCATTCCCGCATTGGCCCGGCTGTTGCGCGACAAGGAAGTGAACGCATTCATGATTTGTTCCGAGAACACACGCCATCTGCCGCTGTTGAAGAAGGTGATGAAAACGGGCAAACCCGTGTTCTGCGACAAACCGTTGTGCACGACCGTCAAAGATTTGCAAAAGGTTGCGGCCCTGCACAAGGAACATCCTGTGCCGTTGTTCTGCGGGTACTTTCATCCGTTTGAAGGCGCCATGCAGGCGGCGGCGAAGCTGGTCCACGACGGGGCGTTTGGGAAAATTACACGTGTTCGCTATCGCAACGCGCATCACGCGGCGTATGGCCGTTGGTTCGATCATCCCGACCTGCAGTGGTTCTGCGACCCGGCGCTCTCGGGCGGTGGCGCGTTTATGGACATGGGCACGCACGGGGTTCATTTGCTGCGGACGTTGTTCGGTCCGGTGACGGAAGTGTGGGCCACCATTGGCAATCAATCGGGCATTTATCCCACTGTGGACGATTTCGGAATTGCCCATCTGAAATTCGCCTCCGGCATCATCGGCACCGCAGAAGCCGCTTGGACGCAGACCGGCGGAATTGGTGGTTTGGAAATCGTTGGTTCGGAACAAACGCTTTGGAATAGCGGCAAGGAATACGTGATTGGGTCGCCGGGAAAGGCGCCAACTGCGGTCGTTGCGCTGCCGGACAAGCCCACGCGGGTTGATCGTCTGGTTGCGGTGCTGAAGGGTCAGGTCACAAAGGAAGAACTTGAAACCGACCTGGCCGCGATCATGGATTCGGTTGCCATCATGGAAGCCGCCTACAAATCAAGCCGCTCGGGACGTTGGACAAAAGTAGCGGCGGTCTAGCGTCCCTTCGAGCCTCAGCATCCGATTACGGCACCACCACTCCGACCCGGTAGAATCGTTGTGGCAGCGTTGCCGCGCCTAAATCGGTGATGGTCACAGCGCCGCTGATGCCAGTGAGATTCGTTAACGCAATCCAACTGCCGACGGTCAGGTCGGGTTTATATTCCACGATGTAGGACAGACTGTTCGTCGTGGTGAAACTGATATTCACATTCGAGCCAGTGATCGCAAGGGATGTGATATGCGGAACCGGGACCGCGACGATCTCAAGAAATGGCCATTCCGACGAGGTTACGAAATCGTGCGAGTGAAATGTGAATCCCACCGTGCTGTTGGAGGTTGCCGTCATATAAAAACTGACGAGTCCTCCCGCCACCATATTGCTCGCGAAAAGAGAAGGCATCCCCAATGTCAACCGCACCCAGCCGTCGGTTCCACCGTTGACGAACGTGCCGAGCGATTCGTCCGTGTTGGAATTCAAAAGGGACGGCTCATCATCCCACACGATTCCGTCGGTGGTGGGGTTGTTCGGCGTGCCCGTGCCTTCGGCCCAGGAATTGGTCGCGATCCATTGCACCAGGAACTGACCGACGCCGCGATTGAAAATCGGATTGTTTGGCGAGCCCTGCTCGCTGAGAACCATCGAAACACGGCCGATCGCCCATCGTCCTGGACCCAGCGTGCTGTTGAAGTTGCTGACCGCGCCGGACAAATCGAAGCGCATGAAGGTATCAATCAATCCGTTCGTCTGGCCGATGGCGTTAGTTGCCAGCAAGCCTGAGACCGATAGCGCGCCTGCCCCGCCGAAATTGCTCGTGGGATAGAGCGAAGGCACGAACGTATCCGCCACCGCCACGTTCGTGACAACGATTTGTGCGGGAGCAGAACCGGCGGCGCACGTCACAAGAATCATCATCAACAACCGCCATTTCCAATCCGGTCGCATTTTCATGCTATTCCGCGTCGATTGGATAGAAGAGCGGCACGCCGTCTGGCTGTTTCGCGGCAAAGTCCTTGAGGAACTGCTGCCCCTTCGCTGAGGTCAGATAATCGGAGAGCGCCTGCGCTCCGCGGATATTGGCATTCGGAAACCGTTTTTCATTGGCGATCATCACTACGAAAGGCCGCCGCATCTCCGGGTCGCCCCGCACCAGGATTTGCATCCCTTCGGATTCCATCTTGCCGCTCAATACCGGGATTCGTCCCACGATGACGTAGGCGTGATGTTTCTGGGCGAAGGTCACGACCTGCTGCCGGATCCGGCTCTCGTCCTTCAAGACCCAGTCGCCCTGCGGCGCAATGCCCGCCTTCTTCCACATTTTTGCGGCGACCTGTCGCGAGCCCGGGTCGTAAAAATCCACATAGGACGCGTGCGCGTCGGCGATCTTGCGCAACGCAGCGGCGCCATCGGTCATGCCTTTGACGTGCGCAGGATCATCGGGTGGGCCGACAATGACCAACTCGTTGCGGGCCCACGGGCGCATCCCGACAGCGAAACCGTCCGCCACCAGATCGGTTCCCTCGTCGCTGGAGTGCATCGTGAGCAAGTCGGCCTCGCCCTTGCGGAATGATTCGTCGAGGACATTCTTCGGCCCGGCGGCAACCAATTTCACTTCCCATCCCGTGTCGGCCTCGAATTGTTTGGCCAGCTTCTGCCACATGCCGGTCATGACCATGCCGCCAATCACAGCGGCGCGGACGACGGGTTTAGGGGTCGGCTGCGACGGCGCGCAGCCGTTTGAAACGGCAAGCGCTGCGCCAAGAAGTGCGTGAAGGATCCGTCGATTCATGGGACAGGTGCCTGGTTGATTCCCGCTGTGAGGGTTTGCCAGCGAATGTCGGGTTGTTCCTGTTCTCCAACGCCGCAACCGAGATACGCCCCGCTGAAAGACTGGACGTGACCATCCAGGAAGACAACATTTGCGATACCCCCGTGCCGCGCTGAAACGGAGTAACCCAATTGCGATGGCACAGTGGACGAATATTGCCCGGGCGCGTCCGCCATGAATGCAAGTTGTTCGGGTTTAGGAATCTCCTCGAGCTTATGCTGCTCCGGCCGAATCCATGGCGAGAGATACATGTTCATCGAGTACGGCAGAAAATAAGTGCCGCCCGGGTCTTGCGCGTTTGGATCAATAAAGATCGATGAAGCGTCCCCTGCATGCGGGGCCGCCCCTTGCGCGACCAGATTGCTGAACGCCTGCGCGCCGGCGTAGCGCGGCAGGCAATTGAACCAGTCTTCGGGCCGGTTGATGATTGTGAGTGGTTGCACGCCCTGGCCGCGCCGCGGAATGTAATCGTCGTAGTCGCCCATGTATAGTTGCAGAGCCAGCCCCCATTGCCGGAGATTGCTCACGCAACGCGCGACCCGCCCATTTTCACGCGCACGCGCCAGCGTGCTTAGGACTAGCCCGGCCAACAGCCCGATGATCGCGATGATAACGAGCAGTTCAACCAGCGTGAACCCGCTCCGTTTAATCGCGCGAACCATGGGCTTATCCACGTCGAATGCGTCTCTGCACCAGGAGAAGCCAACCCGCCATTAAGACGAGGCCCACCGTGCTGGGTTCGGGAACCGCGACAGCGGTAACAGAAAGCAACGGGCGCGCCGAGGCGGTGCCAAACTCGCGGGAGTTGAATGTGAACCCAACGGTGCTGTTCGTCGGCGCCGTCATGTAAAGACTGACCAGAGTGCCCGTGGAAATATCGCTGACGAAACTCGCGTTGAGGCCGAGCGACAATGTCACCGTTCCGTTCGTGCCGCCATTGACGAACGTGCCCAACGACTGGTCCACACCCGGGCTCAGGATGGATGGTTCGCTGTTCCAATTGATGCCGGTGGCTGACGGGCTGGTCGGCGTGCCCGTGCCCTCCGTCCATGAGTCATTCGCGATCCAATTCACCTGGAATTGGCCGACACCCCGGTTGAAGAGGCTTTGCGCCGGTGCACCCTGTTCGGTCAGGGTCAGCGTCACCCCGGTGATCGTCCACTGACCCACGCCGTAGGCGATGTTGAACTGGCTCACCGCGCCCGACGCGTTGAAGCGCAGGAACGAGTCCAGTTGTCCCTCCTGTTGGCCCGACGCGTTTGTCGCCACCAGGCCGGAAACCGACAGCGCTCCCGCCCCGCCGTAGTTGTTCGTCGGCTGGGCGGAGCTTACAAACGCGTCCGCCACCGAATTCGTCGACACCGTCACCTGGGCCATCGAGCTGACAGCGCCCGCCAGCCAAACAACGCTTCCCAACAACAGAACATTCTTCATCATGGTCATTTCCCTCATTTAATTCCCTTGGTTAAAACAGAAACTCGCGACCGTTATATTGATACAAATATATCGTGAATAAAAGCAAGGAGAAATCTTCAGAAGAGGAAGTTACCGCAGATGTTTCGACAATTCAGACAATGCTTGTTTCGTGGCCCGAAGGCTTTGCGCCTCCATGCGGCGATAGGCCGCCAGCACCGCCTTGCCCGTTTCCGTCACGTGCGCCTCCCCGCCTTCGGCGCCGCCGCGTTTCGTGGCCACCAGAGGTTCCTTGAAACAGTGATTCATCGTCCTGACAAGCGTCCAGGCGCGCATGTAGGACATTTCCATCGCGTCAGCCGCCTTGCGCAGGCTGCCAGTCCGCGCGATGTGCTCCAGCAGATCTGCCTTGCCCGGCCCAATCGCGATGTCCCCGCCGTGATACAGCCGTGGACGAATCTGGAATCGCAAGCGGGAATGCTTGCGCTGGGTGCGGCGCGTTTTCATGGGAATGGATATTACCACAAGGGCGCTCAGGTGTGAATCATGAGCGCACCCACGCCCAGGCGCATCACTTGGTGGTCATCGTTGCGTGCCAGCGGCGAAGATGCTTCAGGGGTGGCAGCTTCGTTTTACCGCAGTAGAGATAGTTGCCAAGGATGCCAACCAGATCGTAGTCCACAAACGAGGGACGATCCTCGCTGACAAGAAACCTTGACGATGCCAGCATATTGTCGAGGGGAGCGAGCAATTCTGCAAACTGGCGGTTGA
Source organism: uncultured Verrucomicrobiota bacterium (assembly GCA_964487175.1). Lineage (GTDB taxonomy): Bacteria > Verrucomicrobiota > Verrucomicrobiia > Palsa-1439 > Palsa-1439 > CAWFPN01. Next base: position 7,353 of record CAZAQZ010000033.1, read on the forward strand.
GCACAGCCCGGTTCTTCGCCCATTGCTGCAAGCAGCCTTTGCCAAATTTGCGTTCCTTGAACCGGGTCAACATGATTCGCTCCTCCAACGGCAGCGTGGGGATGACATAACTGTCGTCGACCTTGAAGCCGATGCCTTCCAGGTCGTTCTCGATGTACCGCGCCAGAATTGCCTGGACACCTTCCTTGTCCTGCGGAAACAGACCTAGCTTGTACTTGCGGTCGATGTAGCGGGCGACCTCCTGGCCGAAATCCGTGAAATCTGCGACGGCGATCTTGCCGTCGATGAGGCACGGCACCGTGTAGGCGCGTCCATTGGTGGCGCGAATAATCGCGCTGCGGTCCTGCGATGAAATATTCCTGATCCGATGCGCAATGCTGTGCCGCTCCAGGATGCGCCGGATGCTGATGCAAAACGGCGACCAGGGGAATTGAATGAGCGTGATCATTTGTGGTCCGTTTTTCCCTTGAGCAAATCAATCGCGTGGGGAATCGCATCCACGACGAATTCGAGGCATTCGACCGCGCCCTTGGGATTGCCGGGCAGGCAAATCACCAGCGACCAGCCAACAACCGCAGCCATGTTGCGCGACAGGATGGCGTTCGGGAAGCTCTTGAAGCTCTTCGCGCGCATCACTTCACCGAAGCCAGGCAGTTCCTTCGATGCAACGGCCCGCACGGCTTCGGGCGTGACATCGCGTTGGGCGATGCCCGTGCCGCCCGTGAGCAATACAAGCGGGCAGGTCTTGGTGAGTTCCACCACTTTGTCGCCGATCAACGCTTCCTCGTCAGGCACGACGGCTGAGGCGATGACACTCCAGCCGCGTTTCTTGAAGAATTGTTTCAATGCGGGTCCGCTCTTGTCCTTGTACTCACCCCGAAACACGCGATCGCTGACCGTGATGATGCCAACCGGGATCATGTCTTTGTCTTGCTCACCAGTTTGATGTCGCCGATGACCATTTCCTTGTCCACGGCCTTGCACATGTCGTAAACCGTCAGCGCGGCAATCGCCACGGCGGTCAACGCTTCCATCTCGACACCGGTTTGGGCCACGATGGTTGCCGTTGCAGTGATGTCGACGCGATTGCTCCTGATTTTCAGGTCCACATCCACGTGGGAAAGATTCAGCGGATGACACAACGGAATCAACTCACCTGTTCGCTTGGCGGCCTGGATTCCGGCAAGGCGCGCGGTGCCGAGCACATCGCCTTTAACCATCTGATTGGCCTTGATGAGCGCAATGGTCGCGGGCTTAAGGCGGATCGTGCCGCGCGCGACGGCTGCGCGTCGCGAGATTGGTTTGCCCGAGACATCCACCATCCGCGCCTTGCCGCGTTCGTCAACGTGCGTAAGCTTTTTCATCCGCCGATGGCGACCATTTTGCGGCCGGGCATGTAGTTGTTGCGGAACTCATGCTCTTCGGGTTTGTTGCGGATCGTCTGGATGAACACCTCGCGCACCATCGCGTCGCTGCTTTGAGGATCACGCAGCACGGATTTCAAATCGTACTCGAGATGCGCGCCGAGGCAGGGGCGCAACTTGCCGTCGGCGGTCAGGCGCACTTTGTTGCAGGCGTCGCAGAAATGGAGATTGGTCATTGCGCCGATGAACCCGACGCGCACCGGCTGACCGCGCGAATTGGACAGGCCGCTGACTTCATAGTACAGCGCGGGACCGTATCCTTTGACGTCGCTTGGCGGTTCGGGCAAAGGGACCAATTCGTGGCGCTGCTCGATGATCCGCCGGACGTGGCCAACCGAAATGAAATTGTCGTCGGTCAGAACCTCGCTGGTGCTAATGGGCATCAACTCGATGAAGCGCAACGTGACGGCCTTTTGCCGGGCGAACTCGATAAGGTCGAACACCTCATGTTCATTCTTGCCCTTGATCATTACGGCGTTGAGTTTGACCTGCGGGAAACCGGCTTCGATTGAGGCATCGATGCCCGCGAGGCAGTCGCTCAGGTTGCCATTACCGCTGATCTCGCGATATTTTTCCGGATCGAGCGTATCGAGTGAAATATTGACCTTGGTAACGCCTGCGGCGCGAAGCTGATGGGCAAGTGGAGCGAGCAATGTGGCGTTGGTGCTCAGCCCAATGTCGGCCACGCCGGGCAATTGCCCGAGTTCGCGAATGAACTCCGTCACATTCCGGCGCACGAGTGGTTCACCACCTGTCACGCGGAATTTGCTGACACCGAGCGACGTGGCGACTCGCGCCACGCGCAAAATTTCCTCGTAGGTAAGGATCTGGCCCTTGGGCAGCCATTCGATGTCCATGTCGTGCGGCATGCAATATAGGCACCGTTCGTTGCAACGGTCGGTGACCGAAATCCGCATGTAGGTAACGAGATGCACGCCAATTAAGACTACGTTGCCCGGCATTTGGTTGCAAGTGTTTCCAGCCGTGGATTGACTTTGCCCACCGGGCTCCTATGCTTCCCCTTCATGCATCGCTTCCGAAACTCCTGGCCGGTATGGGCGCTGCTATTACTGGCGGCTGGCTGCGCGACCGACCCTTATGCGCAACTGGAGACGACCACGCCCGCGTTGACCACCGCTGAGGTCGCGGAATTGCAAAAAACTTCCAGGACGCCGGAAGAACTCGGAGTCCAGATGCGGCTCACCCTGCAATCCTTCTCGGTGAGCGGAGTGAACCAGGTGAGCGCGGATGCCGATGTAACGGTGCCCCTGTTCAAGGTTCCCACGGACAATACCCGCGAACCCGGCGGGAGCTATCGAGTTCCCATCATTTTCGGGACGGTTGATGGTCAGGAGAACATTCGCATCCTGCTCGACAGCGGCAGCAACCGGAACTTGCTGGGATATTCGCTGGCACACAGTCTGGCCATTCCCACCGTGGCCGGCGTGAAACCCATCACCGCCATCGCAATTGGCGGCGCGGTGGACAATTATCTGGCGGTCGTTCCCAAGCTGCGCATCGGCCCGGTGGAATTTCAGCGGATGCTGGCGCTGATCGGCCCGGACGCGCAGGCGTTGAGTCTCACGCGCGGGTTTTGGGGAGACACACAGATCATGATCCTCGGCGTGAACGCACTGCGGGGATTGTCGTATCTCTCGATTGATTATCTTCATGGAAGCGCGACGCTCGGCGCACACGAGCCCTATTTGACGGACCCGGCGTCCACGTTCGTCACGGCCATTCCCTTGCGCTGGCAATCGGAGTTGCCGATGGTGGACATCACCATCGACAAGCGCACGACATACCCGTGCATCCTCGACACGGGCGGCGATTACGGATTGCTGGTGCCGCGCGGGCGGGGGGTGGAGTTGGGTTACTGGCAACCGGGCAAAGGCGAACTCGACACCTCACGGGGAGTCGGCGGTTCTGCACTCGACACGCGGTACGAGGTGAGGGAGGCAAAACTCGGCGACGCGACGCTGACGAGGATTCCCGGCCGCACGCAATTGATTGGCCCCGAGCCGGCAAACGGACAATTCCTGGTGGGCAATGTTGTCCTGCGCCGTTATCGCGTCACATTCGATTTCAAAAGAAGCGTGGTATGGCTGGAACGTTGAGCATTGAAGGTGGGCGTCGTTGCGGTATACTGCGCCGTTTCCAATGAGCACACACACGCAACGTGTGTGTGTCGGCACGAGCCGAGGCGTGGACTCCAGCGTCACGGCGTACCTGCTGAAGAAGCAGGGCTCCGACGTCGTCGGCCTCACGTTCCGCAACTGGCCGCAGGACTGCATCAGCCGCGCCGAGGACAAATGTTGCGGCCCGCAAGCCGTCACCGATGCCCGCATGGTCGCGCACTCGCTGGACATCCCGTATTACGTCGTCGACGAAATCGACACCTTTCAGCAGGAAGTCATCAATTACTTCGTCGCCGAATACAAGATTGGCCGCACACCGAATCCCTGCGTCGTCTGCAACGAGAAGGTCAAGTTCGGTTCGCTGCTGAAGAAAGCCCAGACTCTTGGTGCCGAGTACATCGCGACAGGACATTACGCAAGAATCTCAAGCGAAGCGGGTAAGGATGGTCAACATTACACGCTCCGTAAGGGTCTCGACGATCACAAAGACCAATCCTATTTTCTGTTCAGTCTGCGCCAGGAACAACTCGCTCGGTCGATTATGCCGCTGGGCGGACTTTCCAAGGAGGAAACCCGCGCCATTGCCAAGGAAATGGGGTTGAAGACCGCCGACAAAGTCGAGAGCCAGGAAATCTGTTTCGTGCCCGACAAGGATTACGGCCGGTTCCTGCGCGACGGCGCGAAATTGCCCGACAACAAGGGCGAGATCGTCACCCGCGACGGCACGGTGCTGGGTCAACACGCCGGCATCCAATATTTCACCATCGGCCAGCGCGAAGGCCTGAACCTCGGCGGACAGAAACAGCCGCTTTACGTCATCGAACTCGACGCCGCGACCAACCGCGTCATCGTCGGCCCCGCCGAAGATTTGCTGCGCGCCGATTTCGAAGTCGCCAACTGCAACTGGCTCGCCGTGGACAAGCCGACTGGCCCGATGGAAGTCAGTGTAAAAGTTCGGTACAACCACAAAGGTTGCCGTGCCACTGTCCAAACGAACGGCAACGGCCACGCCCGCGTCGTTCTCCCCGACCCTCAGCGGGCAGTCACTCCCGGTCAGGCCGCGGTGTTCTATCAGGATGATGTGGTTTTGGGTGGCGGATGGATTTGTTAAGTTCGCCGGTCCAGGCATTTCTTAGCTTATATCTTTGACAATTAGGACGGCGGGTGCTGTAATCTGGTGGTTTAGAACGTGCCGTCTCCAGCGGTGTTCAGTCTCGGGGCGCAGACGGGGTAGCATCGGACTTGAGGCCGATGAATATGAAAACGAGACTTTGCGCGTACATGACCGCAGCCTTGATTGTTGCGGGAATCCCTTCCGTTGGTCGATCCCAGACAAATAGTTGGATCAGTTCCACAGACGGATTCTGGCAGGATGCGACGAACTGGTCGCTTTCCTTGTCTCCCACCAACACGCAATCGCTCGCCATCACCAACGATCTGTCCAAGACGGTGACGATCGACCCCACCACGTCCGGCACGCGGCCCGACACGCTGACCGTCAATGACGTGATTCTTTCGGCCCCGACCGGCGCGTCGAACGGCCTGGATTTATTGAACGCCGGAACCACCACGCCGCTGCTGGTTTTGGACGCATTCAATCTTTTCTCGGGTAGCTCGTTGTATATGCTCAACTCGGCCTTGTCAGTGGAGGGCGATCTCAGCAATGCCGTCCTGTACGTAAACGGCGCGGTCGTGCTGGACAACAACGGAATCGTGGCGGCCGACAGCGGGACGTATATTGGCGTGGACACCAATGCGAGCGGCATCGTCCTGCTCGCGGGCGGACAGTTGCTCATGACAAACGAGCAATCATCGGCCATCGGTGTGTATGGTTCCGGCCAGGTGATCGTTTCCAGCGGTCAACTCCAACTCCCTTATGAATCGCTGCTGGTGGGTTCAGCCGCAGGCTCGCAAGGCGCGCTGACGCTGTCGGGCGGGTCCTGCGTTTCTTCGCCCTTTGGCAATCTGGTGATGGGAATGGAGACCGGATCGGTCGGCGCGGTGTGGATCAACGGCGGGACGCTGACGATGAGCAATACGACGTTCACACTCGTGGGTTGCGATGGGACAGGCGAGCTTGATTTGCTCGGCGGCACGAACCTGCTCGGCGCGGTCGAAGTCGGCGGTGATCCCGGCGGGCAAGGCACGTTCACCGTAGGGGGCGGCGTCCAGATCGTCCAGGGCGGATTCTCCATCGGCGCCAGCACCGCGGCCACCGGCACGGTTTGGGTGACCGGCGGACAAGTCATTGCAACGAACTTTCCGGTCTGGGTCGGCCCGTGGGGGGACGGCGCCGTCACGGTTTCCAACGGCGGCACGGTGACCGTGTCTACGAAGCTGGTCATCGGCAGTAATTGCGCCACCGGCGGGATTGGCGTCGTCAACATCTCCGGCGGGAGCTTGTACGTCACCAACGCCGCGCACAACGCCTACATCGACGTGCGCAACGGCCAGTTGAACCTCAACAGCGGCCTGTTGAACGTGGACATCCTGTTCACCACGAACGCTTGCGGCCAGTTCGTGCAGGGCGCGGGCACGCTGGTCGTCAACAACATCATCATCAGCCCGTACCTCGACAGCGACGGCGATGGCATGAACAATCTCCAGGAAT
>CAZAQZ010000034.1:0-1018 GCA_964487175.1 uncultured Verrucomicrobiota bacterium
CCCTCGCTTGAACGGGTAAGCATTCGCTCCAGACGCTTTCTCTCGCCGGTCAATCTCGGTAAACACGTTCCCGAGCAGATCTTCCGGGTCGCCGTGCCCCAATCGCTTCAGCTCGCGTTCCATGTCGCCCGCGCTGCCATTTTTGTCCGCGGCCTGCAGCGCAGACAGTTCGAGCCAATCCGCAAGGTCTTCGGGATGAAACGGAGAATTCGGAAATTCGACGGGGTCCATGTTCAAGCAGTGCTCCCGTGTTACTTTTTGGCCCGCACCTTTTCCTGCATTTCTTCAAGTAAGCTCTTGGTGAGTGTTCCGATAGATTCCATCTGTACTAGGAGGTCTGGATCTCCCTTGTAGCCCGTAGCCACCGTTGCCTTTGCTTCCTGCAAAGCATCTTTTGCCTGCGCGAGAGACTCCTCAAAACGCCGACTATCGCCCAAACTGATAGCATGGGCCCTCTGCAGGCTAATCCCCGAACGCAATGCGGCCAGTGCCGATTTGTTGCCGATGACGGACCGAAGGTAAGCTAAGTCGGGAGCCTGGGTTTTGATAACCGGCTCGGCCCCGAGCCCCTTGTTTCCAAACAGCCACAACATTAATTGCTCTAGGTCGGGCAAGTGCTTCTTTGAAACTGGATCGTCACGCAATGATGATTCTGAATCTATCCCAAGGAATTCCTGTACCTCTTCGTAGTCGGCGGCAGTGTACAGATGTGAAAAATAGAACCGGTTTCTGCTGATGTCGTCTTGCCTGAACTTCGTCATTTTCTCAGCCTGTTCAAGAAGAACAAAGCCTCGATAAATGCGCTTAACCGTGCTGTGCTTATCGCCAATCTTGCGAGTGATCTCCTCCAAGCTTTTGCCATACTTGCGCCGAACCATGGCGACGTACGCCGCCTTACTGAGAGAATCCCATTCTTTCGGTCCGTTAACGTGACGAAAACCGAAATACTCCCACAGATTTTGCCTTCTCTTGTAGATCGAGACCGGCAACACCCGAAGCTTTTCACGCTTCGCGGCGT
>CAZAQZ010000034.1:1028-13156 GCA_964487175.1 uncultured Verrucomicrobiota bacterium
CGGCCTTTCTCAAATTGTCATCGAGGAGCAATTTTACCGCTGTTAAGCGGCGGTTCCCCTCAACGACTATATAGCGGGGTTCGCCGTTTACTTTTGGCCCATGTATCACAAATAAAGGCTCCTCCTCAAAGTAACCGTTCTCCGCGATGGATAGCGCCACCTCGTTAACGGCCATTTCGCTCCACATTGCCTTTATGAGTGCCGACTGGTCGGTTGTCTTCGTCACGCCTTCCAGTCTTGGATTTTCCGGATCAAGCAACAGCTGTTGCACTGGCAGCGACTTGATTTCTAAAATCTTTTCCGCCATGGTCCTCCCTCTTGTCGCCTTCGACTCGCCTCATTGTGCGACGTTTTCTCACCGCTGACAACCCATTAATGAAACCACGGAGGGGTGTTCATGACAACGGCCTGTTCACGTGCCCGTGAACAGGGTGTGGTTCGTGAACATCTACATTTTCACGCAAAGGGGGCGGAGGACGATTAGGGGTAGGTGACGGTGGTGTGGAGGGGGAGATTGCGGGAGGAATCGCCGACGGCAATTTCAAACTGGCCGGGGGCGATGGCCCAGTCGTGCTCGTTCGTGTCGTAGAAGGAGAAGGCGGCTTGGTCGAGGGTGAGTTGGATGGGTTTGGTTTCGCCGGGCTGGAGGGCGACCTTTTGAAACGCTTTCAATTCACGGACGGGGCGCGGGACGCGGGGGTGTTTGTCGCCGACGTAGAGTTGGACGACCTCGGCGCCGGGGCGCGGGCCGGTGTTGGTGACATCGGCGGTGACGACGACGTTGCTGCCGGAGCGCGCGGTGGCGAGATTGTCGAGGCGGAACGTGGTGTAACTGAGTCCGTGACCGAAACAGAATTGCGGTTCGATGTTCTGCGCATCAAAATGCCGGTAACCGACGAAGATGCCTTCGCGATAAACCATCTTGTGATTGGTTGCCGGGAAATTTCCGTAGGCCGCCGCGTCCTCCCAACGTTTCTCAAATGACGCCGGCAGTTTGCCGCTGGGGTTGACCTCGCCAAAAATGATTTCGGCCAGGGCGGTGCCGCCGGCTTGACCGGGATACCACGCATCGAGCAATGCCGGGACGCGGTCCAGCCAGCCGGTCATGTCCACCGACCCGCCGGCGTTCAAGATCACGATGGTCCGGGGATTGGCCTGTGTCACCGCGGCGATGATCTGGTCCTGGTCGCCCGGTAATTGGAAGGATCGATCTGCACCCTCGGTTTCGAGATGCCCATTGAACCCAATGCACACAATCGCCGCATCGGCCTGTGCAATCTGCTTCAATGCATCCGCCGAGATCAGCGGCTGAGGCGGTCCCCACCCGAATTGCATCACCGCCGCGCCCCAGGCATTGTAGTAGTCGATCTGCAGGTCATAGGTCCTCCCTGCCTCCAGGTGCACCAGCTTCTTTTGCAATTGCACCTGGTGATCCGACCACATGTCGATAACGCTCTTGCCGTCGATCGAGAGTCGCGAGCCGTCATCGCTGCGGAGGACAAACTGGTAGTCACCGGATTTCTCCGGGCGAATCTTGCCGGTCCAACGGGTGGAAAACGCCTCCCTGTCGCCCCAATCGAAATTGATTTGAGGATCCAGCCGCGTCTGGGTGATCGGACCCGTGAGGTTTTTGGAATTGAAGACCATCGCGCGCAGCGGGCCGACGTATTTCGAATTCCTGAAAAGCTCCTGGTACTGGGAATCCATCCCCGCCGGAATGTGGATGACCGTCACACCGCTTCCGGCCTTGTCGCGGAGGCCTTCGAGCACGCTAACCGCGTGGAACGGCCACGTGTACGAGCTGCCACCACCGCCGGTCACGGCGGGATCAGCATTCGGACCGACGACAACGATGGATTTGATTTTGGCGCGATCCAGCGGCAACAGGTTTTTCTTGTTCTTCAGCAAGACAATGCCGGCACGCGCCACGTCGAGCGCCACTTTTCCGTTTTGGGGATCGTTGCGCGGAATGGAAGCGTCGAGCTGTGGCCGGTCCAGCCAGCCCATCTCGACCGCCACCCGCAGGATGCGACGCACCTTGTCGTCGATGGTCGCCTGGGAGATTTTGCCGGCTTTGAGCAGGGGCAGGACAGTCGCGCGATTGATGAACTCGCCCGAGGGCATTTCGAGGTCGAGACCGCCGTTGACGCAGCCCAACGTCTCATGCACCGCGCCCCAGTCGGACATCACTAGGCCGGTAAAACCCCATTGCTTCTTCAGGACCTGGTTCAACAACCAATCGTTGGCCGAGGCGTGGACGCCGTTGATCAGGTTGTAACTGCACATGACCGCCTTGGCCCCGCCTTCCTGCACGGCAGCGCGAAACGCCGGGAAATAAATCTCGTTGAGCGTGCGTTCGTCCACCTCGGAGCTGTCGTGGTTGCGATCGTCCTCGTGATTATTGGCCGCGAAATGCTTTGCCGTTGCCGCCACGCCTTGGGATTGGACGCCGCGGACGTAGCCCACAGCGATGCGACCGGCCAGATACGGGTCTTCGCCGAAGTATTCGAAATTGCGACCGCACTGGGGAACCCGCTGGATGTTCAAGCCGGGCCCGAGCAGGAAATGGTCGCCGCGTGCCCGCGCGTCGCGCCCCAACGCCTCGCCCTCGCGTAGCGCCAGGTTCGTGTCCCATGTCGCCGCCAGCGCGATACCGGCGGGGTAAGCGGTGGTCGGACCATCATTGCGGGTACCCACCGGGCCATCGGACATTTTCAATTCCGGAAGTCCCAGCCGTATGTTGCCGCGGATGTAAAAATCGTTGGTCCCGCTGATCATGTCGATTTTCTCCTCGAGGGACATGCGCTGGAGCAGTTCTTCCACGCGGTCATCCACAGAGGCAGCGCCGGCGCGACAAGCCATGAGCACGAGCGCCGCTACACACCAAGTAAATTTCCTACGCGTTGTCACCAGACCACGCGGGTTATTGCAGGAGTGTTTGTGTAGAACCTGATCTGTCATGGAAATTCCCAGGATCGATTTGCGCTGGCAGTCTATGCGGCAGAAGACGCCCCGACAAGCGTGGATGTCCGGCCCATCGTTGACAAGACGCCTGATCAGACGGCTGGCGTCACTGTTGGGTCTGCATAAAGGATATCAGCCTTGGTGTGGGGTGACTCCTCTTTGACGTATCGATCTTCGGCGGGCATCCATTCTTCTTCCCATCGGCGGCGCGCGGTTTCCCCGTCGCGTTCAATCCCTCTGGCTAACCGCACGGGCCGCGGGCATTCCACCCAAACGGTCAGGTGATAGAACTGCCGCAGCTCGACACGCGTTGAGTACACGCCCTCGATGATCACAATGCCATGGGGAACATCGTGCCACTCGGCGAGAGCATCACTCGGCCAGTCGTATCGCTGATAGCGCGCCCGGTGCCCCGCCCGGAGTAGCGCTAAAACCTCTTCACGCAAGCGCCGCCAATCAAAGTCGCCGCCAACCGCATCGGCGGGAGTCCGGTTCCGCAGCGCAGTCGGGAGGAAAAATCGTCCATCTGAATGATCGAACTGTCCCGGCCACGGTCGGCCAGAGCAATGCGCACCCTGGTGGCCAGTGTGCTTTTCCCTGCCGCGCCGCAGCCATCAATACCGACGATAAACAACGCGGGGGCAGAGAGACACCGGTCGACGATGTCCGTCATGATTTGAGCACTCATTCCCGCCTACTGTTTACCGCATAACCCTTGATTAGGCAGCACTTATTACGTGGGAAAAGCGGGCAATGGGCGCAATGAGGTCGCTTGCGCCGGTTATTTGAGAAGATCGATCACTTTGTCGTGGAGAGTGGCGCAATGCTGGGAGAGCGTGGCCAGGAACTGCTTGCGAAGCGGATCGGTTTACAGGTCGTGCAACACTTATGCCATATGGGAGGCGTAATTCATGGCCTCGACCTGAGTGAGAAGCAAGCGGTGTTCAAACGTCTTGCCGCTGGATGTGAGAAGCTGTTTGGTATCGGTTGAAGCGATTGCAAGGCGGGTTTTCTGTTCGATCTCGGGCAGGTCGGCCATCTTCAGGTTCAGGTTGTCTTTTTCATGAAACAGATCGAGGCCTTTTTTGGCGAAGCCGCAGGTGCTGGCGATCTCCTTGATGACGTCGGCGACCGGGGAGGAGGCGTGTTTGATGATGAGGATCTTGGAGACGTCACTTTCCTGGTCCATCAGTTTGTAGAGGAGGCTGTAGCCTTCATTGCGCACGCGCGCCTGACCCCAGTCAGCGGTCGGCAGAATCTTTTGGATGGTCGTACAGCCCGTCACCGCCAGCACGCAGACGAAGAGTGCACCACAGATCCAAGGCCGTACTGCTTCAGTCCGGCCTGGGTCTTGAGTGCGCTGACGTTGTTTGCCGCGGTTGACTTTCAAAGCCGACCCGCAAGAACCAATACCAGCAAGATCACGGCAATCAGGCCAAGCCCGCCGCTCGGATAGTAGCCCCAGCTCTTGCTGTGGGGCCAGGTGGGCAACGCGCCCACGAGGAACAGAACAACCAGTATTAACAGGACTAATCCCATAATGAATCCTTTCTTTATCGCTGGTAACAGGCTACGTCAAGAGCCGGCCTTTTTCCATGGGGTCTATACCCCATGACCCCCACCCGCCGTTGACAGCAGTGGAGCACGCTCCTATAGTCGCTTTCACGCAAGGGGGATACCGACGGTGCCTGAGATCGCTTATGTGAATGGGGAGTTCCTGCCTTTGGAGCGTGCGATGATCCACCTGGAAGATCGCGGGTTCCAATTCGCCGACTCTGTGTATGAAGTGGTGCGGACATACCACGGCAAACCGTTTGCGGTGGACGAACATCTGGGGCGTCTGTTGCGGAGCCTCGACGCCATACTGCTGCAGCACAAGTTTACGACCGGCCAATTGCATTCCTTGATTGAAGAGGCAGCCATGCGCGCCGGGTTTGCCGAATCAGTCATCTATTTGCAGGTCACGCGCGGGCGCGCGCCGCGGCATCGCGGGTTTCCGAAGAGCGGGGAGCCGACGCTGGTGATCACGGTGCGCGAACTTCATGCCACGGGCCATCTCCGCGAAAACGGCGTGCGGGTCATCACGGTTCCCGACAATCGCTGGACGCGGTGCGACATCAAGAGCGTGGCGTTGCTGGCAAACGTACTCGCCTATCGGACGGCGAAAGAAGCGGGCGCGGATGACGCGATTTTTGTCGGGGCCGATGACACGGTCAATGAAGCGACGGCGGGCAATGTGTTCGTGATGATCGGGGGGCAACTTTCCACGCCTCCGAAAGGACCCAAGATTCTCGCCGGCGTCACCCGCGACAAAGTGTTGCAGGCGGCCAAGGCTGCCGGACTCACGTCCGGCGAACGGCGGATTGCCAAAGCGGATTTGTTCGAGGCCAAGGAGATTTTCCTGACGAGCACCACGTCCGAGGTCGTGCCAGTGATTGAGGTGGATGGAAAAAAAATCGGCCCAGGCAAGCCAGGGCCGATCGCGGGGCGCGTGTACGAACAATTTGTCCGGATGTTCGCCGGGAAATAGGGTTACGGCGCGGGCCGCGTATCCAGCAGGACTGTTCTCGCGGGAATGGTTTTGATCGAGCCGATGTCCGATGCGCTTTCTGTCGCGGGCGTCAGCACAACAAAATTCCTCAGCTTCTCCGCCGCGGCGGTTGTATCAACCGTGGACGGGGCCTCGACACCGGCCTCGCGTTCCAGGCGCTGGCGATTGAGGTCGTACGTGGTGGATAGATTGTCGACTTGGCCATACAATTTCCGGATGCGAAGTTCGCGCTCCTGTTTGGCGAGGACGGTGACCTGTCGGCGGACCTTGATGTCGGTCAGGAGCGAGGCGGCGTGGAGGCGAGCATTGTAATCCATTTGGATGAGATGGTTTTGGAACTGGCGGTACGCTTCAATTAACAGGGAAAAAGCCGAATCGTCGTTTCGCAGTTCTGAGACGGGATTGGTGTTTCGCCCTGTGGCGGAAGCAGTCGCCGAGTCATCCCGGGCATTGATTTCTGCGGCAAAAGTGGTGGCAACGAGCACGACACTCAGCGCTGTCCATAACGCGAACCCCTTATATTTCATGGCTTGTACGTCAATAGCGCCATCTATGCCAGAGGGGGGAAGGGTTGCTTTGTGTTTCATGACATCGCCTCCGACTACGAAACATTAGACCTGATGCGAGCGGGCTCAATCGGATGAATCACTGATTATTTGCCCGGAAAACGTCCTACAAGGGGTGGGTTGATCGATTTCCCCTGATTAATCGCTAAAGACAGGCAGATGATTGGCTGTCCGGTTGCCTTGACAACGGGGGTTTCGCTGTTAAGATGCGGCGTTTCTGGAAAAGCAAAGACAATGAAAAGGACTTATCAACCCTCTAAAATCAGGCGGCAACGGAGATTCGGTTTCTTGAAGAAGACCCGCACCAAGAGAGGCCGCGGCATCCTGAGTCGCCGCCGTCGCAAGGGTCGCAAGCGTCTGACGCAGGTCTAGAGGTGTCCGCAGCCGCGTCAGAGGTTTTGTTGGATGGGAACCGCACATTGTCGAAGCGCGAACGCCTCCAGCGGGACTACGAGTTTCGCCGCATCTACGAGCGCGGACGCAAAACCGAAGGCAGATTCGCTGTGCTGTACGTCATGGAGACGCCCCGCGACGCGAACGCGCCGGTAATACCGGAGCGACGCGCAGTCGGGTTCGTGACCAGCCGCAAGGTTGGCAATGCGGTGCAACGAAATCGCGCCCGGAGGCTGTTGCGCGAGGCCTATCGATTGAACAAGCACAAACTGAAAACGAATTTGCAGATGGTCATCATATCCCGCGTGGGCATTCGCGGCAAATCTCTTCGGGAAGTGGAAACGAGTCTGCTCGACATGCTCCAGGCGGCGGGGGTGCTCGCCGAGACGCGATGAAGCGAATTCTTCTGTTATTGATCCGCAGCTACCAGTGGTTGGCGCCGTTGCGAATGCTGCTGCCGGCGCCGCCGGTGGGGCCGTGCTGCCGGTTTCATCCCACCTGCTCGTGTTATGCCAGTGAAGCGATCGAGCGACACGGTCCAGCGCGCGGAGTGTGGCTGACAGTCCGGCGGCTGGCGAAATGTCATCCGTTTCACGACGGCGGTTTTGATCCGGTGCCGCAACGATGATGGACAAGCGCACAGTCTGGATGGTGGTGGTCTGCATGCTGGCGCTGTTCGGCTGGCAGATGCTGGTCAATAAGATGTATCCGCCCAGGCCGAAGGCGGTCAAGCCCGTCAGCCTGACGACAGCCACCAACGCCGCGCCAGCGCAGACCGTCAGCGCCTCAACGAATCAGGCAGCAACGATCAGCCCGGCCTCCGCTGAACCCGAAACACCGCGCGGTGCCGAACAAGTGATCGTTCTCAGCAACGATGTTGTCCGGGTCGAATTCACGAACTGGGGCGGAGGCATTCGTTCCGTTGAATTGTTCAAGTACAAGGCGAACGTCGAAAGCAACATCGTGTTAAATGCCGAGGCGACGGTGCCGGCGCTGGCCATCGAGCAGCCACCGTACACGAACGGCGTTTACGAGTTGCAACAGACGAGCCCGACCAGCGTCGTGATGCGCGCGCGGTTGAAGACCGGCGCGCAAATCGTCAAACAGATTTCCCTGGGGAGCGCGTACTTGTTGACGGGAAGCATCCAGGTTTCGCCGGCATCGGCCAGCGAATCATCCACGCAAAGCATGACGGTCGCGATTGGCACGGCGGTGCCCGCCAACGGACGGGAACTGCAGCAGATTTATCTCGGGGTGGACTGGTTTGCGGCTGGCAAATATCAGAACCGCGCGTTGAAGCAATTGTGGAAGAACGTGGCGCAGACCAACCAGAGCGAATCCGTCCAGGCAAAATGGGTCGCGGTGAAGAGCCAGTTCTTCACCATGATCTTTACGCCCGGGACCGACACGCTGGCCGTGGCGTATGAGCCGGCTCATTTACCCGCGCCGAGCGGATGGAACGGCAAGACCGCGCCCGACAGTGTCAGCGCTTCCGTGACGGTGCCGCCGGATTTGATGACCAACGGCGTCGCCAGTTACAACTTCACGTACTACGCCGGGCCGAAGGAATACGACCGCCTCGTCGCGCTTGGCGGCGGGCAGGAAGACGTCATGCAGTTCGGTTTCTGGGGTCCGATCAGCATCTGGCTGTTGAAGGGCATGAAGTTCTTCTACGGGATCATTCCCAATTACGGTGTCGCGATCATCATCATCACGGTGCTCATCAAACTCCTGTTCTGGCCGATCCAGGCGAAGAGCATCCGTTCGATGAAGGAGATGCAAAAATTCCAGCCATTGATGAACAAGCTGCGCGAGAAGTACAAGGACGACGCGCAGCGGCTGAACCAGGAGACGATGAAGCTCTACAAGGAGCACAAGATCAATCCGTTCTCCGGCTGCCTGCCGATGCTGGTGCAGATCCCGGTCTTTTTCGCGCTCTACGCGATGTTGCGGACGTCGATCGAATTGCGCGGCGCGCACTTCCTCTGGATTCACGATCTTTCACAGCCGGACACGATTTTTAGGATTGCCGGGTTTCCGCTGAATCCATTGCCTTTGTTCATGACGGGCGCGATGGTGTTGCAACAACGGATTACGCCCCAGACGGGTGATTCACAGCAGGCGAAGATGATGATGTTTATGCCGCTGATGATGCTGTATTTTTTCTACACGGCCAGCTCGGGACTGACGTTGTACTGGACCGTACAGCAAGTGTTGTCCATCGGCCAGCAATGGTGGAGCCTGCGACAGGCGGACGCATCTCCCCCTGGCGCGAAGGCACTTCCGGCTGGAAAACCGAAGTGAGAGCTGCTAGGATTTAACAACATTTTGGCACAATCAGGCGTCGCAGTTGCCCGAGTTGAGTTCGGCGCATCCGAACGCCTCAACAAAACAGGAGCATGCATGGAAACGCAGATGTCGCCCCAGGATTCACCCCCTCCCGCTGCCCCCGGCAGCGTTGACCCCCGGGAAGTCCTTCAGAAAATGCTCGACGGACTCGGGCTGCGGACCAAAGTGGAACAACATTCGATGGACGACTCAGTGTTGTTGCACGTCGCCACCGACGAACCGGGCCGTCTCATCGGCAAGCACGGCCAGACTCTGACTCATCTGCAGTTCCTGCTCAATCGCATCCTGCAACGCATGGCGCCCGATGCGCCCCGTGTGATCGTCGACTGCGAGGGCTACCGCGAACGCCAGCGCGATGATCTCATCAGGACCGCGCTCGATGCAGCCGACCGCGTCCGCCGCTGGGGTGAACCAACTCACATTGGCCCGTTCAGCGCGTTCGACCGGCGCATCATTCACCAGCACATGCAGCGCGACCCCGAACTGGAAGCCATCAGCGAAGGCGAGGAAGACGGTGGTCGCAAGAAAATGCTCATTCGCGTCAGGCCCAAACCCGCCGCCGGAGCGGCGTAGCCGGTTTTAAAAATGGCTGAAACCCGCGAAACGGTCGTCTCCATCCATGTTACCGCCGAGAGAGGCGGGAAGATGGCTGCAGTGCCGACTGTGCGCGCGATGCCGGGGCGCGGACTGGAAGGCGACCGTCATTGTGGACGCGGCGGTGAAGGCCGCGCGGTGACGCTCATCGAATCCGAGGCGATCGAGGGGTTGGAAAGGGATTACAAGTTCACACTCCAACCAGGCGACGCCCGCCGCAACATCGTCACGCGCGGTGTGGCGCTGAATCATCTGGTCGGACGCGAATTCACGGTCGGTAATGTGAAACTGCGCGGCGTAGAGCTATGCGAGCCATGCGGACACCTTGCGAAGATGACCAGCGACATTGTCTCGCGCGGCCTCGTCCATCGCGGCGGCCTGCGCTGCGACATCCTCACCGAAGGCGAAATCCGCGTCGGAGACCAAATACGCGCCCAGTGATGCGACAGCAGCCTGACGGAGTTCGGCGCAGGTCTCCCGACCGCCGGTCGTGAGGTTACTTATATCTCAACAACCGCATCGCGTTCAGGATCACCAGCACGGAACTGAATTGATGGGCGATGGCGCCGCCGATCATGGGGAGAAAACCGCAGGCGGCGCCGGTAACCATCACCACGTTGTACACCAGCGCGAAGAACAGGCCTTGTTTAATGACCCGCAAAGCCTGACGACTCAGGCCGACGGAAAACGCGATCTTCGACAAATCATCGGCCATCAACGCGATGTCCGCCGCTTCGTGCGCGACATCTGTGCCGCTGACGCCCATCGCGACGCCAACATCGGCCACGGCCAAGGCAGGCGCATCATTGACGCCGTCGCCGACCATGGCCACGCCGCCCGCGCGCCCGGCGTGTTTCAGCGATTCAATGTGCTGGGCTTTTTGTTCGGGCAACACTTCGGCTTTCACTTCATCAATGCCGAGCTTGCCTGCGATTTCCATCGCGACGCGGCGGTTATCACCAGTAAGCATCACGATTTTTTCGATGCCGAGCAGGCGCAAATCACTGATGGCGTCCTCGGCGCTGGTGCGCACTGTATCGGCGACGCAAATCGTCCCGCACACCTTGCCGTCGTGGGCGACCATAACGATGGTGTGGCCCTCGCCGTGATGCTCGTCCACGTGTTCATGGACCGCTTCAGACACCGGCACATTGTTTTCGTTCATCAGACGCTGATGACCGACTACAAGTCTCTGGCTGCCACGCTGCGCAACAACCCCGCTGCCGTGATGCACTTCGAACCTCGTCGGGTCCACCGCTTTCAACCCGAGCGACTGGGCTTTGCGCATGATGGCGCGGGCAACGGGATGAGCGCTCATCTTCTCGGCCACAGCGGCCATCTCCACCAATTCAGCGTCGGAATGTTCGCAGAACCCTTGCACGTCGGCCACCTCGGGCTGGCCATAGGTAAGAGTTCCCGTCTTATCAAAAACGATCGTATGCAACCGGGCTGTGGCTTCGAGATATTGTCCGCCCTTGATCAACACGCCGGCGCGTGCGGCCCGGGCAATTGCCGCCATCACAGCCGTTGGACTCGCCAGAATCAACGCGCATGGGCAGGCCACAATCAGCACGGTGATCGCGCGCGATACATCGTGCGTGAATACATACACCAACACCGCCAACGTCAGCATCACCGGCACCAGCCATGCCGCGAACCGGTCGAGCGTCCGCTGGATCGGTGCTTCGTGTTGTTGCGCGGATTCGACGAGTTGCGCGATGCGAGCCAGGGTGGTGTCTTCGCCCACGCGCGTGGCTTCGACAAACAACGCGCCGGATTCGTTGAGCGAGCCGACGAACACTTCATCACCCGCCGATTTCTCGACGGGCATGCTTTCACCGGTCACAGGGGCCTGATTGAGGGAAGCCGTACCCTGACGGACGACACCATCCACAGGAACACGTTCACCCGCGCGCACGATGACAACGTCGCCGATGCACAGGTCGGCCGTGGGAATTTCCACGTCATGATCGCCCCGTCGGACGCGCGCGGTTGCAGGCATAAGCGAGAGCAGGCTGCCAAGCGAGCGGCGGGCGCGTTGGGTGGTGTATTCCTCAAGTTGCGCGCCGAGCAGCATGATGAACGCCACTTCGCCTGCCGCAACAAACTGGCCCACACTGGAAGCAGCGATGACGGCGATGGCAACCAGCACGTCGGCATCAAGACGTTTGTGCAGCGCCGCCCGGATTGCGCGACTGAAGATCGGATACGCCGCGCCGATCACGGCAAC
The DNA here is from genome assembly GCA_964487175.1 of uncultured Verrucomicrobiota bacterium. Taxonomy (GTDB): domain Bacteria; phylum Verrucomicrobiota; class Verrucomicrobiia; order Palsa-1439; family Palsa-1439; genus CAWFPN01. The sequence continues at coordinate 12,676 of CAZAQZ010000034.1, forward strand.
GATGACCATGCCGAGGCCGGCGATGTGCAGGACGGACTCTTTTCCTGCAAGAGCTTCAACCGCCCAGCCGATGAACAGCAGCACGCCGATGCCGGCGGTCTTGAACAGTTGCGAGCGCGCGGCGGTGCGCTCTCCCAATTCCCGATCTTTCGCGGTGGTTTGCCTTTGAGCCCGATATCCCGCCCGTGTTACGGCGTCGATCAAATCTTTCTCGGCGACGTTATGGGCACCCATCGTTACGGTGGCGACGGCGGACAGCGCGTTGACCGAAGCCTTCTCGACGCCGGGCACGGATTCCAGTGCCTTCTGGACTGTGCTGGCGCATCCCGCGCACGTCATGCCGCCAATCTGTAAAGTGACCTGTTTCATCTCGTCCGTAACAGTAAACTTAATCCTCGTCAGTTCCAAAGTCGAGCGGCCCGCGTTCTGTTTGGTTGGTTTTGGCAAATTTGACAGGGTTTCGGCTTATTTTCCGAACAAA
>CAZAQZ010000035.1:0-12999 GCA_964487175.1 uncultured Verrucomicrobiota bacterium
ACCAGGGCTTCACGTTGATCGTCGCCATTGCCACGTTTGTCATCACGATCTGGCTCTACATCATCATCCCCAAGGGCTTGCTGCCAGAGCAGGACACCGGTCAAATTGTTGGCGTGACGGATGCGGCGCAGTCCATCTCCTTCAAGGCCATGGTCGAGGGCCAGCACTTGATCACCGACATCGTGCGCAAAGATCCCGACGTGGTCAGCGTGGCCTCGTTCGTCGGCGCGGGCACGGTCAATGCCACCGTAAACACCGGCCGGCTCTATATCACGCTGAAGCCGCGCGACCAGCGCAAGGCCAGCGCCAGCCAGATCATTGACCGGTTGCGGGAGGCGACGAAGGATGTCGAAGGCATTTCGCTGCTGATGCAGGCGGTGCAGGACGTCCAGATCGACAGCCGCGTCAGCCGCACCCAATATCAATATACCCTGGAAGACGCCGACGAGTCCGAGTTGTCCGAGTGGTCGTCGAAACTGCTCGCCAAGCTGAGTACCCTGCCGGAACTGGTCGACTTGGCCACCGACCAGCAAAACAATGGACTGCAATTGAGCGTCGATATTGACCGCGACATGGCGTCGCGCTTGAATATCTTGCCGCAGACCATCGACGAGACCTTGTACGATGCCTTCGGGCAGCGACAGGTGTCGATCATGTTTACCCAGCTCAACCAATATCGCGTCATCCTCGAGGTTGAGCCGCATTTCCAACTCACTCCCGAATCGCTGGACAAGATTTACGTCAAATCCAGCACCGGCCAGATGGTGCCACTCAGCGCCTTCGCCCACTTGCAGACGAAGACCGCCCCGCTGGCGATCATTCACCAAGGTCAGTTTCCGGCAGTCACCTTGTCTTTCAATCTGCGCCCGAATAGCTCACTCGGCGAAGCGGTCGAAGCGATTCAAAAGGCCCAACGTGACATCGGTTTGCCGAATACGGTGCTGACGACCTTTTCTGGCACCGCAGCCGAGTTCCGGACATCACTGAAAAGCGAACCATTCCTGATCCTGGCGGCCGTCATCGTGATCTATATCGTCCTGGGTGTATTGTATGAGAGCTACATCCATCCGATCACCATTCTCTCCAGCCTGCCTTCGGCGGGCGTCGGCGCCTTGCTGGCGTTGTTGATCTGCCATACGGAACTGTCGGTGGTGGCCCTGATTGGAATCATTCTGCTGATCGGGATCGTGAAGAAGAACGCGATCATGATGATCGATTTCGCGCTCGAAGCGGAACGTGTCGAAGGATTGCCACCGGAGAAATCCATCTACCAGGCCTGTCTGTTGCGGTTTCGCCCCATCATGATGACCACGATGGCGGCATTGCTTGGCGCGCTGCCGTTGGCGCTGGAAAGCGGCACCGGTTCGGAATTGCGCCGTCCACTGGGGATCTCGATTGTGGGCGGGCTGCTTCTTTCCCAGTTCATCACCCTGTATACGACGCCGGTGATTTATCTGTACATGGAGCGGTGCAGCCAATGGGTCAAACGTCGGCGCGCGGCGGCTGGCTCTCGCGGCGCCGATGAACTGCCGGAAGGAGCACAACCCGCGGAAAACAGTTCCTAGCGCATGAACGTTTCCGAGCCTTTCATCCGCCGTCCGGTGGGGACATCCCTGTTGGCGGCAGGCCTGTTTCTGATGGGAATAGTTGCCTATCGGTTCCTGCCGGTCGCTGCCATCCCGCGCGTTGATTTTCCGATGATTTCCGTCAGCGCATCGTTGCCGGGCGCCGATCCAGCCACCGTCGCCTCTTCGCTGGCCGCTCCGCTGGAACGCCGGCTGGCCCAAATCTCGGGCGTCTCAGAGCTCACCTCCATCAGCACGCTCGGCGGCTCCTCGGTCACAATCCAATTTGACTTGAACCGAAATATCGATGGCGCGGCGCGCGATGTGCAGGCCGCGATCAACGCCGCCGCCAGCGAACTGCCGATCAACCTTCCCAGTCCGCCAACCTATCGCAAGGTAAACCCGGCCGACGCGCCTATTATGATCCTGGCGATGTATTCGGATTCGCTGCCCCCCGCACAGGTCTACGAGTACGCCGACCAGGTCATCGGCCAGAAGCTCAGCCAGGTCGAGGGCGTCAGCCAGGTCGGCATCAATGGAGCCGAAAAATCGGCGGTGCGCGTGCAACTCGATCCGACGGCGCTGGCTTCGGCCGGACTCAGTCTCGAGGATGTCCGCTCGTTTCTGGGCCAGGTTACCGCGGACCAGGCCAAGGGAAGCATCGATGGCGACCGCACTGCCTACACGCTGACCAGCAACGACCAGCTGGTGGATGCGCGAGAGTATCGCTCGTTGATCCTAACCCAACAGAACAGTACTCCCATTCGGTTGGCTTCCCTCGGTAAAACTGTCGAAGGCGTTGAAAACAATCTACTGGCCGGCTGGGCCGGCACGAGGAATGGCACGCGGAAAGCCGTGCTGCTCATCATCTTCAAGCAAGCCGATGCCAACGTCATCGAAACAGTGGAACGCATCAAGGCGCAACTGCCGCAACTGGAACGGTGGATCCCGCCTTCTGTGACGCTGACCATGCTTGCTGACCGGACGACGACGATCCGCGCGTCGGTGAACGACGTGCAAATCTCGCTGCTGCTGAGTGTCGCGCTGGTGGTGATGGTGATCTTTCTGTTCCTGCGGCGTTTCTGGCCAACATTTATCGCGAACGTGACCGTGCCGCTGGCATTGGCGGGCACCTTCGGCGTGATGTATTTGCTGCATTACACCCTGGATAACCTCTCCCTGATGGCCATCACTATTTCGGTCGGGTTTGTCGTCGATGACGCCATCGTCGTCATCGAAAATGTGTACCGGTATATCGAGCAGGGCCAGCGACCGATGGAGGCGGCACTGAATGGAGCCAAACAAATCGGGTTCACCGTGATCTCGATCAGCCTATCCCTGGTGGCGGTGTTCATTCCGCTGCTGTTTATGAGTGGATTGATCGGACGGTTGTTTCACGAATTTGCCGTCACCTTGAGCCTCGCCATCATTGTGTCCGGGATCATCTCGCTCACACTGACCCCGATGATGTGCTCGCGCTTTCTTAAGCCGGAATCCTCTTACGGAAAACCCGGGCCCTTCTATCGGGTCTGCGAGCGGTCGTTCAACTGGCTGCTCTTCCATTACGAGACGGGCCTGAAATGGGTGCTCCGCCATCAGGGCTTTATGTTGATTGTCTGGGCTGTCACTTTCCTTGTCACGCTTTGGCTGTATGTCGTCGTGCCCAAAGGGTTCTTTCCGCAACAGGATACCGGCGTCATGTTCGGGTCCACGGAGGCGGCGCAGGACATCTCTTTTCCCACCATGGCACGTCTCCAGGACCAGGTGGCCAGGATTGTCCTAGCTGATCCGGCAGTGGATCAACTCGGGTCATTTATCGGGGCGTCTTCCGGCAACTCGACGATCAATAACGGTCGCATGTTCATCATCCTCAAGCCGCTCTCGCAACGTGACGTCCGCGCCGACCAGGTGATCGGTCGTCTTCGCAAGAAGCTGGCCGCTGTTCCCGGCATCACGTTGTACATGCAGGCGGTTCAGGACATCCGCGTGGGCGGCCGCTTCAGCGCGGCGCAGTACCAGTATTCGCTGACGTCAACCGATTTGGACGCACTCAATTACTCAGCCGCCAAACTACTGCTCAAACTTCGCACGATTCCGCAACTGAGGGACGTCAACAGCGACCAGCAAACGCGCGGCTTGCAATCCAATGTCGTCATCGACCGTGATGCTGCGTCCCGCCTCGGTGTGGCACCAGTCGACATCGACAACACGCTTTACGATGCGTTTGGCCAGCGGCAGGTCGCGACCATTTATGAACAGTACAACGAGCACTATGTGGTGATGGAAGTTGAGCCCAAGTACCTGCTGGATCCGTCTTCCCTGAATAAAATCTACGTCAAGTCGAATAGCGGGATGATGGTGCCGCTGGCCAGTGTGGCGAAGTTCACCACGAGCAACACCAGCTTGTCCATCAATCACCAGGGCCAGTTTCCAGCGGTGACGTTCTCCTTCAATCTCGCCCCGGGCGTGGCGCTGGGCCAGGCAACGGAACTCATCCAGAATGCGGCACAAGAATTGAGAATGCCCGCCAGTGTAATGGGCAGCTTTCAAGGCACCGCGCAGGTGTTTCAAGCGTCCCTGGCCACCTTGCCGCTGCTGGTGGTGGCCGCGCTCATCGCGGTCTACGTGGTGCTGGGTATGCTCTACGAGAGCTTGATTCATCCCATCACGATCCTCTCCACGCTTCCTTCGGCGGGCGTTGGGGCGCTGGTGGCATTGATGGTCTGTGGCGTCGATCTTTCCCTCGTATCCTTTATCGGCATCATCCTGCTGATGGGCATCGTGAAGAAAAATGCCATCATGATGATTGATTTCGCCCTTGAAGCCGAACGCCACGAGAATCTTAGTCCCGAAGACTCCATCTATAAGGCCTGCATCATCCGCTTCCGTCCCATCATGATGACCACGATGGCCGCCATGCTCGGCGCCGTCCCGCTGGCCATCGGGCTCGGTACCGGCTCGGAATTGCGTCAACCCCTCGGCATTGCCGTAGTCGGCGGATTGCTGTTCTCGCAAGTACTGACGCTCTATACCACGCCGGTTGTTTATCTCGCCTTCGAACACATGCGCCGCCGGTTCCGTGTGCGCCGCGACCAGAGAGAACAAGCTCTGGAACCCGCGGTGTAGCAACCGGTCCGCCGCGCACGTCGCGGCGGTGAACCAACTCTTTAACCACCGTCAGCCACCCAGTTGCAGGGTTTCAAGGACTTCGGTTCGGTTCAATTTGCTTATACAGACAGGAGATGACCAGCAACTGGCTTGAAGATTTGCCACAGCGGCGGTGTTGGCTTATGGTTAATCGGTGTGACTTATTCGGTATTATTTCAGGAATTTCCGCACGACCAGCTGGACGCCGTCAGCGAGGCCGTGAGCCACGTGTATCAGATTCCGCCGTTTGATGCCCGAACCAAGGTGCACCGCGGTTGGGGATTCCTGGAGCAGAACGTCTCCGACACGGAAGCCCAACACATCTGCAACGCACTGGCCGAACAGGGGATCGCTGCCCTGGTTGTGGCCAACTCCGACCTGCGCATGCCACTGGAACCCGATGTGATGGTGGGATTCAGTCCCCATAGCGAAGGATTTACGCCTCGTCTGCAATCACCGACCGTCGTGCCGCGCTCGATCGGTTGGGACGACATTGCTATCGTCGCTGCGGGTGGATTCAAGGAGGAAGTGGTGCGTCGCGATACGGCAGACCGCGCACCTGGCGCCGGCGTACAATTGATGGGTCTGGGAATATTATTGATGACGGGCATGCCCACGAAAGCACTGTTCGGCGATAAGAAGAAGAAAAAAGACAAACCAGTCAAGGCAGCCCGCTTTATTTCGTTCGGCCAAATCGTATTGAATAACGGTGAGTCTCTGTATTTCGATCCCGTTCATTTTGAATTCTCGGGCCTCGGCGCGAAGAAGCAACTCAATACCTTGTTGAATTTCCGGGGGTTGGTGGCCGAGTTCGCCCGTGGAAACCTTGCGCGCACCAATCTTGGCGCACGCTGCCTTCTCGACAACAAATCCATCTCCGCCGCCAATTACCATGGCCTCAAGGATTTCGAGACCGAACTGCTCTGGCTGCTGAATAGCACCGTCGCCGCGAAGTGATCTTCTATTGTTCAGCATCCAATCGCGTAATCCAATGCGCTTGGTTTTTGCCAGCGTGGGCAAAAGGGGACAGAGAAAGAGGCGAGGTTGGAAGTGGATGCAGGTTTTTGGATCGATGCGCCGCTCGGACGAAATGCGCAATTTTGCTGGCCTGGCAACGATTTCTGGCGTGTCGAGTGGACGAGTTCTTATCTATCTCCGGCAAGTGACTCAATTCTCGCACGCGGGTTGCTATTAACAAATCATGCGTACATCAATCATGTCTTTGAGCCAAAAGGTTGGAATCCGTTCCGGTCTGCCCAGGGCGGTCGGTCCACAACTCAATCGAAGTTCGAAGTCGGCCCAGAAGGTTTTTGAAGCGCAACGGCTTCGCCTGTACCGTGCGATGGCCGAGATTCCAGATTGGGGAGTTAGCCCCGAGGAGCTCGACATGCATTTTGCCAGCATGCCGGTGCGTTATTGGGCGCGCGTGGATGGAATGACTTTGCGCTGGCACTTGGAGATGATTCACGATTTCTTCGCCAGCCTCGCCCAAGCGGAGTCGTTGACGACAAACCCCATCGTTCGCTGGCGGCACTTCCCGGACCGTGGCATCACCGAAGTGGCAGTATGCACGTGGGACCGGCTCGGTTTGTTAGCCAAGGTCGCCGGATCGCTGGCGTCGGTCAGTTTGAATATCGTCCGTGCCGACGTGTATACGCGGGCCGACAATGTCGTGCTTGACGTGTTTGAGGTCTGCAACAAGGAATACGGCCATGTTGAGGATGAATTGTCGCTGGACCATGTGACGCGTTTGTTGACGGCGGCCCTGAGCCCCAGCAGCAATCTGGGATTTGCCGTGCCACGTCCTGACGATGGAGCGACAGGCGGGCGTGAGCCTCTGGTGGTGTTCGATAATGAGCGCTCCGACATATACACCGTGCTACAGGTGGAGGCTGCCGACCGCATTGGCTTGTTGTATGACATCTTGCAGGTGTTGACCAGTTGCGAAGCCGACATCGGCCATGCGATCATTGTGACCGACGAAGGCGAAGCCGCGGACGTGTTCTACCTTGCCGACGCTAACGGCCACAAACTCACCGATCCCGTTGCCCTCCAAAAAATGCGCAACGCCTTGCTGACGGCCCTGTCGTGACGGCGTCTCGAGCGGGCTCCACAGCCATCGGCCCGTCTTGATGGCCGCAGGCGGAGCGCCTCCCGAAATTGGCTTTGTCATAGCGCTCGTCAGGCGCGCTGGCCTGCACTTCCCCTAGGCGAAAAAACCGAAAATAGTTCTTGCCATTGTCTACCAAATCAGTAGGATGATTATTGTCTACCAAGTTGATAGGCTATACCCCGTTGTTGAGGCGATTGGCAGTGATAGCGACCGAGCGGCAAGAGCGCAGACGCTATCCTGACGCAGGCGAATCGCGTGCTTCGACGCGGGGGTTGGTCATCCTCCCCCGGCCGGCGTCGCCCGCCCTCGTCCGCCCCGATCGCCGGCGAACCAGACTGACTGGAAGCCCATAACAACGAACTGACGCGAGGCCGACCGGATGCCTGGAGGTTTCGCCGGGAGTAGACAACAGAGCCATGAAGAAACTTGAAATATTGATTGCAGCGGCGCTTCTTACCGGTCAAATCGCCTCCTTTGCGCCGTCGGCGTTGGCCGACGACACGAATGCCACCGAAACAGCAGCCAAACCGGCCCCCACGGAAAAGGGGCCGCCGTTGCCGTTACATCAGATCGAAGGCAACGGCGGGATTTTCTCGACACTGTCTGCCTATCTCGTCAACCCGCCCCGCAACGGCGAACTGGTCGGCCGACCGAGCGCCGGATTCGCCTACGTCAATATCGGGCACGGCCAGAACCTGGAGGCCTTGACGTTGACGGAAACGCCATGGAAGCGCCTGGAGCTTGGCTATGGCTGGGACCGGCTGGGATTGGGCGATCTACCGCTGGCGATTCGCAATGCGACCAGCGTGACGCTCAGCACCTCGGAAGTCCAATTGCACAACTTCAACGCGCGTTTGCAATTGTTGAAGGAGGGCGAGTTCAATCAGAAATGGATTCCCGCGCTCACTCTCGGTTCCCATTTCAAGTACAACGATGGGATCCAAACCATTGACAACGAGTTGGGCGGCGCGTTGAGCGCTGCTGGACTCAAGCGCCATGACGGCGAGGACGTGACGCTCTACGCGTCGAAGCTCTTCACGCAACTGCCCCGCCCGGTGTTGCTCGAATTGGGCGGACGCGCCACCACGGCCGTGTGGAACGGCCTGGGAGGATTCACCTCGGAATACAACTTCCTCTTCGAGGGCAACGCGGTCGTGTTCGTCACCAGCCAAATCGCGCTGGCTGCCGAATACCGGCAGCAGCCGAACGACTACAAACCCATCGGCAATTTGGTGAAAGCCGAGGGCGACTGGTGGACGATCGACGCCGCCTACGTGGTGAATAACCACCTGACCCTGGCTGCCGGTTACGGCCATTTCGGCAACGTGTTGAATCACGAGGCCGATGGCGTCTGGGGCGTCACCACGAAATGGGAATTCTAGAACAGCGGCATCAACATCAACCATCCAAGACAAGGTGAAGGCGGTGACTTCCCTTGCAGAAAAGGAACCATGAGCACCCATACATTCTACAAAGACAACTCGCAATCCATCGGGCGCACGCCCCTGGTGCGATTGAATCGTGTGACCGATGGCGCCCCCGCCACGGTCCTGGCCAAGATCGAGGGACGTAATCCGTCGTATTCGGTGAAATGCCGCATCGGCGCGGCGATGATCTGGGACGCGGAGGACAAAGGCCTGCTCAACGCGGGCCAGGAAATTCTCGAGCCGACCAGTGGCAACACGGGCATCGCGCTGGCGTTCGTCGGTGCGGCGCGCGGCTACAAGGTGACGTTGACCATGCCGGAGACGATGAGCGTGGAGCGGCGGCGCGTGCTGGCGGCGCTCGGCGCGCAATTGATCCTGACCGAGGGCGCCAAGGGAATGTCCGGCGCGATTGCCAAGGCGCAGCAGCTCAAGGACGCCGACCCGGACCGGTATTTCGTGCCACAGCAGTTCAAGAATCCGGCCAATCCGGCGATTCACGAACAGACTACGGGACCGGAAATCTGGGAAGACTCCGGCGGTCTGATTGACGTACTGGTCTCGGGAGTTGGCACGGGTGGTACCATCACCGGGGTGTCGCGTTACATCAAGAACAAGAAAGGCAGGAAGATCATTTCGGTTGCTGTCGAACCGAAGGAAAGCCCGGTGATCACGCAATCACTTGCTGGCCAGCCGATCAAGCCCGGCCCGCACAAGATCCAGGGCATCGGGGCGGGTTTTATTCCCGACACGTTGGATCTGTCACTGGTGGATCGCGTCGAGCAGGTGGACAGCGCCGAAGCCATCGCCTTCGCGCGGCGGTTGACCCGCGAGGAGGGCATCCTCGTCGGCATCTCCTGCGGCGCTGCCGGGGCCGTTGCAGCGCGGCTGGCCAGGTTGCCGGAGTTCGCGGGCAAGACCATCGTAGCGATTCTGCCCGATGCGGGCGAGCGGTATCTGTCCACATTGTTGTACCAGGATTGGGCGTGACGGCGTATAAATTCACCTAAGGCAAGAAGGAGACACTGACATGTCAGAGACCACACCGGCTTACAAACTTGGCACCCTGGCGTTACACGCCGGTCAGGTGCCCGATCCTACGACCACCGCCCGCGCCGTACCGATTTATTCGACGACGAGCTACGTGTTTCACAACACCGAGCACGCGGCGAATCTGTTCGGCCTGCGGGAATTCGGCAACATCTACACTCGCCTGATGAATCCCACCACCGACGTGCTTGAAAAGCGGCTAGCGGCGCTGGACGGGGGCGCAGCGGGACTGGCGTTTGCCAGCGGCCAGGCGGCCATCACGGCGTCGTTGCTGACGATTGTGCATGCGGGACAGAATTTCATTTCGGCAACGAGCCTGTACGGCGGGACGTGGACGCTGTTCACGCAAACATTCTCTAAGCTCGGCATTGAGGTACGGTTCTTTGACCCCAGCAAACCGGAGACCCTCAACAAGCTGGTGGACAAGAATACCCGGGCTCTCTATATCGAAACGCCCGGCAACCCCAAGAACGATGTGCCCGATTATCGCAAAATCACCGACCTGGCGCACAGTCACGGATTGCCGGCCATCATTGACAACACGGCGCTGACGCCTGCGTTGTTCCGGCCCATCGAGCACGGTTTTGACATTGTCGTGTATTCGACGACAAAGTTCATCGGCGGGCATGGCGTGCACGTGGGCGGCGCGATTGTGGATAGCGCGCGGTTCCCGTGGGCGAAAGACCCGAAGAAGTGGCCGGAATTTACCGCGCCCGATCCAGCCTACCACGGCCTGGTCTTCGAAGAAGCGTTAAGACCCATGGGTAATATTGCCTACATCATCCACATCCGCACGCACTGGTTGCGCGATACGGGAGCCTGCCAAAGTCCGTTCGGGGCGTTCCTGACGCTATTGGGGCTGGAAACCTTGCACCTGCGGATGGATAGACATTCCAAGAATGCACTGGCCGTTGCCCAGTTCCTTGAAAAACATCCGGCGGTACAATGGGTGAATTATCCTGGTCTGCCGAGCCATCCCGACCATGCCAACGTGAAGAAATATCTGCCAGATGGACAGGGCGCGATCGTCGGCTTCGGCATCAAGGGTGGCAAGGACGCAGGGGCGAAACTGATCAACAGCGTCAAACTGTTCAGTCACCTGGCCAATATCGGCGACGCCAAATCGTTGATCATTCATCCGGCGACAACGACGCACTCGCAGCTCACTCCCGAGGAACAGGTCCACACCGGCGTGACGCCCGAGTTTGTCCGATTGTCCATCGGCATCGAGGACGTTCGTGATATTATCGCTGACCTCGACCAAGCCTTGAAAGTCTCGCAGCAATAATAAATGACGCACAATACCAAAGAGATTCTGGAAAGCAGCGACAGCGTCCGCACCGCGAAGCCACTGCGACATGTGCAGTCGGCCGCGTTTGACGAGACCTTCCCGTTGGAGATGGGCGGCGCACTGCCGAGTGTCACCATCGCCTACGAAACGTATGGCCGGTTGAACACCGCGAAAGACAACGCTGTGCTGGTTTGCCACGCCATCAGCGGCGATTCACACGTGGCCCAGCACGACGCCGAAGACGATCCCGGCTGGTGGGACATCGCCGTCGGCGCAGGCAAACCGATCGATACCAATCGGTTCTTTGTCGTTTGCCCGAACCTGCTCGGCGGTTGCCGCGGCACGACGGGACCGGGCAGCGTCAACCCTGCCACGGGCAAACCGTATGGGAGCGATTTCCCGACGATCACCATCGGTGACATGGTGGAACTGGAGCGGCGCTTGCTCGACCACTTGGGCATCGAGAAGCTGCTCGCTGTGGTGGGCGGCTCGATGGGCGGCCATCAGGCGCTGATGTGGGCCACGCGGTTTCCCGAACGGGTGCAGAGTGTGGTCGCGCTCGCCACGTCACCACGGTTGACGAGCCAGGCGTTGGCGTTTGACGTGGTGGGACGCAATGCCATCCGTCACGATCCGCATTATCACGGCGGACAATACTACGGCGAGAAGCAGGGGCCCGAAGTTGGTCTGGCCATTGCCCGGATGATCGGTCACATCACTTATCTGTCACGAGAAGCGATGAGGCAAAAATTCGGCGAGGATCGCCTGCATCCCCGTGAGGTCGCCACCGAGTTCGAGAAAACATTTTCCGTCGGTTCCTATCTCGGACATCAAGGAACGAAGTTCGTCGAGCGGTTCGATGCCAACAGTTACATCGCGCTCTCCATGGCGATGGATTTGTTCGACCTCGGGGGCCAGTCGGTGGAACAGGTTGCCACGTTCCGCAAGACGCTGAGCCGCTGGCTGGTGATCAGCTTCTCCAGCGACTGGTTGTTTCCGCCGGATCAATCGCGGGATATCGTCAGCGCATTAATCACCAACAATGCCGCGGTGAGTTATTGCAACGTGCAAAGCGATTGCGGTCATGACGCCTTCTTGCTGCCCAATGATTTCGCCAGTTACGGCGAAATGATCCGGGCGTTCCTAAACAACGTGGCGGACGGTGACAGCACCGTTGCCGCCGTGAAAGAGGATGACACGCAAGTTCACAGCCCCACCAGTGTGTTTCACCAGCACCGGCTCGATTATGACCGCATCATTGAACTCATCCCGCCCGGGGCCAGTGTTCTGGACTTGGGGTGTGGCGGCGGCGGCTTGCTGGCTCGCATCAAGCAACAGAATCATCGACACTTGGTCGGCATCGAATTGGACGAACGTGCGGTGCTTGCTGGAATCCAGCACGGCCTTGATGTCATCCAAGCCGACTTGAATAAGGATTTGCGGATGTTTGCGGACCAGCAATTTGACTGCGTGGTGCTTTCGCAAACGCTGCAAGCGGTGCACGATGTAGAGGGCGTGATCACCAACATTCTGCGCGTGGGGCGCCAATGCATTGTAAGTTTTCCAAACCTGGCGTATCACAAACTGCGCCGCATCCTCACCGAAGAAGGCCGGGCACCCCGCGGCTATGGCTGGTTGAGTAATAATTGGTATGACACGCCCGATATCCGCTTCCTGTCGATCAATGACTTCGAGGAGTTTTGCCGTAAAAAGCACGTCCGCGTCCATCGCCGGATCGCGCTGGACACGGAGGCCGGCAAAGAAGTTACGCACGATCTGAATCTCGCGGCCGACCTGGCTATTTTTGTCATCAGTCGCTCACTGAATGGGTAGGATCACCCGTAGTTCCCCTGCTTGCAGGTGACGGTGTGTTGCTTCATAATGCACAGGTGACAACTTTACAGGCTGAAGACTTTCAACAAGAGATCGATCTGGCGGTGCGCAGTTACGAAAAATTCATCGTTTGCATCGAGAAAACGCCCGAGGATTTTCTAAAGAGCTTGCAGTCGTTGATGGCCAAGGCGATCAACGCCTTCGAAACGCGCGCGCCCGGCCTGCGCCATGGCATCGCGCTCGACCGCCACGTCACCATTATGCTCAGCGAAAACGATGGCCCGCGCCCGCTATGTGGCATTTATTTCAACCTGAGCTCGCCCTACCGCAAGAAATCGAGCTAGTCATTCCGCCGCAGTGTAAACGCGGTTAACAATACCACGCCGATTGTGCCGACTCCCAGCCACCACAAGATTGACGACGAGGGTGTCTCCCGGAAAAACGCCGTGCCGAATTGCAGCCAAAGCGCCACACACATCGTCGCCGAGGTCAGCATCCCTCGGGTCGCAAACACCGCGCCCCGCCGCTTCTCATCCACCTGCTCCTGCAGTTTGGAGTCGATTGGAATACCTATGC
>CAZAQZ010000036.1:0-6381 GCA_964487175.1 uncultured Verrucomicrobiota bacterium
CTGCGGCTGATGCCCCCACGGGGACGACTGACCGGCACCCATTCCGGAAGCCCCAGCTCCCGCGCCAAGCCCGGCAACACCGAATAGGCGGACCATAGAAATTGCGCGCCGCGATCGATCACCATGCCGTCAACGCGGTCGGTGCTCATCCGTCCGCCGACGCGATCGTCCTTTTCAAGAACTGTCACGCGCAATCCCGCTTTATGCAAACGATACGCCGCCGCCAATCCGGCAATGCCTGCGCCTATAACAATCACATGCGCTGTTTTTTTGTCTAACCGAGTTTTGTTCATGGGATTCGCGCAACACTCGACGGCGATTGCCAGACGACGCCCATGAAATGCCACGTTCGGGTGAAGGAGGCGCCGGGAAGATGCCGTCCGTAGAGTTCGCGGAATTCGGCGGCCGAAAGCAGATGTTCGGCCTTGTGATGGTCCAACCACGGGCGGGAAACACGAAAGCGCCACAGACAGCGCGCGCCACCTGGTCCGTGACCAAGCAAATCGCGCGGCAATTTGGCGGCGGCGGCGGCAATAGTAAAAACGGAATACCGCTGCACTACTTTTGGCCAGCGATTGACAACGTCGATGAGAATGAGGCGGCCGCCAGGGGCGAGCGCGGCTTTTAACCGCAAGAGAGTTTCGGGAATGTTGTCGAGATGATGGAAGGTGGTGTGACTGACAATGGCGTCAAATGTGTCCTCCAGCGCGAGCCGGTTGGCGTTGGCGCGGCGGTATTCCACGTTGGCCGCGGCGCGCTTGCGGCGGGCGATGGCGAGCATGGGTTCGGAAATGTCGATCGCGATGACGGAATCGAAGCACTTGGAGAGTTCCAAGGCGAGCAGGCCGACGCCGCAGCCCACGTCCAGTACGCGGCCACGGCGTTCGGGCAGATGGCGTATAAAGAAATCATGTTTACGTTCCAGGGAGACGAAGGCGTCATATGCTTCCGCGAGGTGATCGAAGGATCTGGGGTCGTGTGTCTGCACGCCAAAGAACTTTACTCACGCCCGAAGCGGATGACACGGATTTTCTTTGATCGAAGAGGCTGGGCGGACAGCTTTTTTGATAGATCGCTGGTGCAAGAAACTAAATGTGGAAGCTCAGACGCATACAGTTAACGGATTGCGGCGCGTTTGGCCAACGCAGCCTACCGACAGCATGACGGCAGGCTTCTAAAGGGTTCACGGCCTGACAGTACCCTGCAGACCTTGTTTTTTCTGGACTTGCGGCTGTTGACGTGGTTTAATCCTTTCCGGGTCGCAGGAAAAACTAGACGAGGGTGGCGTCCAGCCGCGCATTCCTCCAGTCGTGTTCGCGTTTCGCATCTTGAAACCAGCGGCATCGAGAGTGGTCTTGTTTAGTGCGAGTCATTCACGACTTGACGCCAGTGCTCCGTCTAAGCGTCGGCACTCCGTCGGGCTTCCAACCTGAGAAAGGGTCACACAACCATGAAACCGAAATTTCTCCTTTCAATCCTGATCGCCATTTGCTGGATGGCATTGGCATGGACAGCGCGGGCCCAAGTGCCGGGCATCATCAATTACCAGGGGCGCATCGTGGACGGCGGCACGAATTTCAACGGCACGGGCCAGTTCGAGTTCGCGCTGATCAACAACGGCGGCACCTCGAACTATTGGAGCAACGACGGGACGGCGGTTGGACAACCCGCCCTCGCGGTGTCACGGTCCGTGGCCAACGGGTTGTACTCGGTGCTGTTGGGCGACACGACAATTCCCAACATGACTGTGGCTGTCCCGGCGGCGGTGTTCACCAATGCCGATGTGCTGCTGCGGGTCTGGTTCAACGACGGCGTTGCCGGCTTCCAGCAACTGGCCCCCGACCAGCGGATCGCCGCCGCGGGCTATGCCGAGGTTGCGGCGACGGTTCCCGACGGCTCGATCGTCTCCTCGCAGTTGTCGTCGAACCTCACGATCAGAGGTGTGTTTTCGGCGCAATCGTACGCGCTGGGCGACTTTTCGTTTCTCCTCGGGAACGACTCGGGAGGTTGCTTTGTGGGAGAGAGCGCCGGCAACGTCTATATGACTGGTTCCGATAACACGGCAGTTGGCCAGGATGCGTTCCAGGCCAACACCACGGGCTCCCAAAATACAGCCATCGGCGCGGGAGCGATGCAACTCAATCGGATCGGCTCCTTCAACGTGGCGGCCGGTATCGGTGTGCTCCAGTACAACAGCAACGGCGTCGCCAACACAGCCAGCGGTTTCGAGGCGCTGGGATCCAACACGACCGGCAACGCCAACACGGTCGACGGATATGAAGCACTCAATTCCGCCACGAATGCCTCTTACGATGTCGCCGTCGGTTACCAGGCCGGTTACAACCTCGCAGTTGGCAGCAATACCGCCGTCGGCGCCTTCGCACTGGAGAGCAATACCAGCGGCACACAAAACACCGCAATCGGCTTCCAGGCGTTGGAGGACGACATGGGCGGCAACAACAACACGGCCGACGGATATCAGGCGCTCGCGGCGGACTCGGGCGGCAACCAAAACACGGCCACGGGCGCTTCGGCGCTCCAGAACAATACGACCGGCGGTGAGAATACCGCCAACGGCGCCGTCGCGCTCCAATCCAACACCAACGGAGTCAACAACACGGCCACCGGCGCCGCCGCCCTTCAATTCAATGTGAGCGGCAGCGGCAATACGGCCAACGGCGCCTCCGCGCTCCAGCTCAATACCAGCGGCGGCGGCAATACAGCCGACGGCTTCCAGGCGTTGTTGGGCAACACGACCGGCGACAACAACACCGCCGATGGGGTCAATGCGCTTCTGAACGACAAGACCGGCAGCAATAATATCGCCATCGGTTATCAGGCCGGGTTCAACCTCACTAACGGCAATAACAATATCGATATCGGCAACGCCGGCGTTACCAACGAGGGCAGCGTCATTCGCATCGGCACGGTGGGAACGCAGACCAATGCCTATATCGCCGGAATCTCCGGGGTGACCATTTCGCCCGCCGGGGCCGCGGTGTTCGTCAACAGCAACGGCGAACTCGGCACGGTCAATTCGTCGCAACGCTTCAAGCAGGACATCCGGGACATGGGCAGCGAGAGCGACGTGCTGCTGGCATTGCGGCCCGTGGCTTTCCGTTACAAACACGAGCTCGATCCCCAGGGCCTGCCGCAGTTCGGATTGATTGCCGAGGAAGTGGAGAAGGTGGATCCCGGCCTCGTCCTGCGCGACGGAAATGGCGCGGTCTATACGGTTCGCTATGAGCAAATCAACGCGATGCTGCTCAACGAATTCCAGAAGGAGCACCGTCAGGTGCAGGAATTGGAACAGCGGCTGGCTGAGATGGAACAGCGGCTGGAGCGTGTGAGCCGGCAACTGAATCAATCCAAAGCCGCGCCGCAACCGGTGGCGAACACAGGAATGTGAGATCATGAAGATCAACCATCTGGGAGTTACGGTTGTTGCCGTGGCGGCATTCTGCTGCACCGCTTTCGCCACGAGCATTGTCACCACCAGCTCGATTGACGGCGGCGGGCTTCGGGCGACCAGTGCCAATTACACGATGGATGGCAGTGTCGGCGGCATTGACGGTATCTCCAGCGTCTCGGCTGACACAGCTAGGAACGGTTACATCGGCCAGCTTTATGAGGTTGTAAGCCTCGTCGTCACGGCGTTGCCGGACCCGGTCAGTGAATTCAGCAACGCGCAACTCAGTGCCACCGCCACGCTGGATGATGCCACGCTGTTGGCACTGGCCGGTAGCGATGTGAGCTGGAGCAGCGCGGGAATTCCGTACCCGCTCAGTGCGATCAGTGGAAGCGGCGTGGTGACCGCAACCAACGTGTACGAAAACACCTCGACAACCATCAGCGGCTACTATCTGGGCGCGGCGAGCAACACGACGTTGTTGGTGCTCGACACGTTTCCCGACGACTACGGCATCTACGCCAATGACGGCATACCGGATGCATGGCAGGCGCAATATTTCGGCCTGAACAACTCGAACGCATTCCCGAATGTCGATGTCGACGGCACGGGACAGAACAACCTGTTCAAATACATCGCCGGGCTCGACCCGACGAATCCCGCGTCGGTGTTCGTATTGACAATCACCGTGGCCGGCGGGCTGACGAACCTGATCTACAATCCCGTGGAGACGGGGCGGACATACACGGTCCTGTCCAACACGAACCTCGTCACCGGTGTGTATACGAATCTGACGGCGTTCAGCGGTCCTGTGACGAACGGCAATCAGGTCACGGTCACCGACCTCAACGCCACCCAGTCCAACAGGTTCTACCACGTCCGCATCTCGTACCCGTAATGGGTCGGGCGTCGGCCAATTAACCCCGTGAGCGTTGACAATTTGCGGGGGGGGCGTCTACCATGACGAGCGATGAGCGAGTTTTGGAAGAGCCTGCGGAATTCGTTTTTTGCCGGACTGGTCGTGGTCGGGCCGGTGGCGGCATCGATCGCCATTCTCTACGGGTTGTTCAATTGGCTTACCAATTTTCTGTTGCCGGAATCGCTGCAGGCCCACGGGAACGCATTCAGCTATCGCATTATCGCGCTGCTAATCGTGATTCTGTTCGTGACGGCGATCGGCTGGGTGACACGGCTGGTGATCGGCCGCCGGCTGATTGCTTCGACGGATGCGGTGATCCGGCGGGTGCCATTGTTGAACCGGGTGTACGGGTTCGTCAAGGAAGTCAGCAACACGATGCTCGGGGGAAAACGCACGATGTTCCAGCGCGTCGTGCTTGTGGAATTTCCGCGGGCGGGCACGTACGCGATCGGGTTCGTCACCAGCGAAGCCGAAGGCGAAGCGCAGGCGAAGACGAAGGGGACGGTGATCAACGTGTTCGTGCCGACGACACCGAATCCGACCAGCGGTTTTCTGGTGCTGGTGCCGCGGGAGCAATTGATCGATTTGGACATGAGCGTGGCCGAGGGAATGAAGCTGGTGATTTCCGGCGGGGCCGTCGTGCCGCCGTATGCGGTAAAAACGCCGCCTGCCGTCTAAGCCGATGGACACCGAGCGCGCGGAAGCGGTCGTGTTGCGGGTGCATCCGGTCACGGAATCGAGCCTGATCGTCACATGGTTCACGCGCGAGTTCGGCAAACTCAAAACGATGGCCAAAGGGGCGCGCCGGTCGAAAGGCCCGTTTCGCGGGAAGATCGATTTGTTTTACCTGGACGAGATTCTGTTTCTGCGGAGCCGTCGGAGCGACCTGCATTTGCTGCACGATTGTTTTTTGGAGAAACCGCACAAGACGCTGCGCGATTCGGTGCCGAAGCTGGTGGCGGCGTCGTATGTGACGGAATTGGTGGATCTGGCGACGGAACCGGAGGACGCCAACCCGAAGATGTTCGAATTATTGGTAGCAGTACTCGGCACGCTGGAGCGGGCGACCAACGACGTCGTGCTGATTTGGTTTGAGTTGCAGGTGCTGACGGCGGCGGGTTGGGCGCCGAAATGGCCGACGGAAACGGGCACCAACAAGATTCTCAAATCGCTGGCAGGCGCGTCGTTATCGAGCGCGCGGCGGGTTCATTTGAGCGGGGCGCAGGTACGGGAGGCGCAGCGAACGGTCTGGCGGTATTGGGACGAACACGTGGGCAGGGAACCGCGGTCGCGCAAGCAGTTATTGCTGGAAATCAAGCGTTGACAAGCACGTTAGAGACGCTATCATCAACGGCAATCGGTGAGTGACAATCCATTCTCGGTGAACTGATTGGGTTGTCCGATGGGGTCAGACTAAGACGCTTCTTTAACCTGTGAATAATACGCTTGTCTTGATGCAGGCGCACCACGCGCGACGCGCGGGGCCGTCGAACCTATTCTTAATCAGGAGCACGAACCAACCATGGCTACACAGCAAGTAGAGTTTCCAGCCCACGAGCGACCGCAGACCGACATCAGCACCATGATGATGGTAGTCATAGCGACAGGGTTCACCATCGCCTGGTTCGTGGTGTTGTATCTTACCCCGATCTCCAAGGGAAATTTCGTCCGTGACCTTTTTCTCGGGTCGAAATCCATGCAAGGCGCCGTTACGGAACGGTTCCTGATTGAGCGCGTGATTTTCCAGAGCATGATTACGTGGGTCTGGGCGCTGTCCATCGCGAGCATTATCCTGAAGCTCCAGCGGAACAACCAGGAGCGGGCGATTATTTCGGATGCGGCTCTTCCGGAAGATCTTGATATGACGGATGGCACGCGGTTGGTGGAAGTCTATGAACGCGTAAAGAGCAATCCCCACATCGAGGAGAGCCTGGGGCTAACGCGCGTGTCGCGCGTGCTGGCGATGTGGATCAATACGATGGACATGGAACGCGTCGCCGAATACGCCCGGGAGCAGGCCGGCCTTGATGCGGCGATGTCCGACGCTTCGTTC
>CAZAQZ010000036.1:6391-12798 GCA_964487175.1 uncultured Verrucomicrobiota bacterium
CTGTTTATCTGGGCGATGCCTCTCCTGGGATTCGTCGGCACCGTGTACGGCGTGGCGGCGGGGATCAGCGGATTTCAGGCGTTTCTCAGCGGCACCAACGTCACAGCGGAAACGATGAAAGAGCAGGTCGGCACCATTACCGAAGGGTTGGCCGTCGCATTTTACTGCACGCTGCTGGGATTACTCACGGCAGGCATTGCGGCATTTCCCAGTTTGATGGCCGAGCGCAGGGAAGAGGAAGTGCTGGGCGAGATTGATGAGCTGGTCGAGGATCGGTTGCTGTCGCGCATGCCTTCCGGGGAAGCGCAGAAGGGGTTCCCCATCGACGAGATGGTCGCGGCCATTCGCGAAGGACTGGAAGGGATGCAGACGAATTCGAAGTTCCCCGTCGAGGAGCTGGCGCAGGCGATCGATGCCGGGTTCCGGCGTCTGCCGAACCCCGACCGCTACGAGGAAGTGTTCTCGCGGGCGATTTCCAAGGCCGGCGAGGCGATTAACCAGAAGTACGACGAATTTGCGCAGAATTACGAGCGGCGCGTCGGCGAACTTGGTTCGCAATTGGGCGGCAAGCTTGAGGGCGTGGCCACCAACTTCAACACTGGCGCGCAGCGTATGATGACGGAATTCACCAAGACGCAGGAGAAGAACCTCGAGACGTATTCCCGAAACGAGCAGAAACTCGCTGAGAAGTTCAATGAATTGACGGAACAGATCACCAAGCTGGGCAAGGAACAGGCGGAACAATTCGGTGAAGCCCACGAGAACTACGTCGAGGCCATCCAGGAACTCGACAAGAAGGAAATCGCGCGGTTTGAGAAGATGGTGCAGGATTTCAATCAACTGGCCACGCGTCTGGCGGATTCGTTCAAGCAGGCCGCGACGGCCATGGACAGCGCCTCCAGCCGTTACAGCGAGCGCATCCAGGACTCCGTGAAGGCCCTGACAGAACAATTGGACAAGGTCACAACGCTGGGCGCCGAAATCGACAAGGTATTGCGCACGACACAAGCGATGGAAGCGACGCTGCGCCAGGTCGGCAGTTCCGACGAATTCCGGCAGACCCTTGCCAACCTTCGCACTCACCTGGTGACCAGCGACGAATTGCTCAAGCAATTGTCGCGGCCGCGCAAGGTTGTATTCCAGGAAGCACGGGGTGACGAGAACGCGTAAGACGAAGCTGGCGACCAGAGTACGGCGATGGCCCGACAGAAGGAATACAAGAAGATCGATATCGATGTGGAGCCGTTCCTCTCCATCATGGCGATCGTCCTCAAGTTAATCTCCCTGGTCCTGGTGGTGATCGTTATGCGCATCGCGGTCAACCCGAAGGGGAAGAAGATTATATCGTTGACGGGACTTTATGAGGGACACGGAAACCAGGAAAACCCGAAGTCGCCATCTTATATCGATTGTTCAACGAATGGGATCACGTTATATCCCGGCGCTATGGTGGTGACATGGGAACAATTGCAACGGCCGGAGAATCCCGTCGACCAGTTGCTGGACAAGATCCAGGCTGATGCCTCGAACGAGTACGTGGTGGTCATGGTGCGGCCCAAGTCCGTGAAGTATTACCGGGCCGTCCGCTCCATGATCAGCAAGCGTCCCATCGACGTGGGGTATGACGCGGTGGACGCGGATTTCAAAGTGAATTGGGACGCAGCGCAAAAGGCGCTGGCGATCTCGACGGACTAGCCCATGGCACGGAAACGGATTAAAAAAGGCGAGCCTGAGATGTTGATCGTGTCGTTTTGCGATATCGTCACCATCACCACCGCGACCCTGTTTTTTGTATTGATCGTCACGGTTCAGGAAGCGGTCAAGATCCCTATTTTCCGTCCCACGCCGCGCGCGGCCATCACAGACAAGCTGCCGGTGTTCTTCGAGTGCCGCGGCAACGAAGTCTTTGACATCGACTATGACGATCTGAAGAAGGAGACGGAGAATCTGCTGTCTTCAATCAATCCGAGTGTGCGTGGTGGCGATTTGGGCGAATTCCTTAAGGTGATTCAGGCGAAAGAGATTGGAAATGCCTATTACAAGGTGAATCCGAACTATTTGCTGACCGGAATCATGGCGTTGGAACCGCGTCCGGATGTTCCGGGGGAAAGCACAAATCAGCTGGAGAACGTGAATAGCAAATATCAAGCGGCGTTGGCCGCCCTTGACGGCAAGACCCAATACGTTGCTTTTTTGGTGAGAGATGATAGCTTTAATGTGTTCCGCAAAGCGCGCGAACTCGCGGATAAGGGCGGCTTCAGCACGGGCTGGGAATTGTTGGGTCAGGATGAGCCAATCAAATTCGGGACCACCGGATCTCCTGTTATGGCCCAGTAGGTTTTGATTATGGGAAATCAAGGTTCAAGAGGCAGGAAAGCCAAGGGATCCAAGGCGAATCTATTCGTCTGGGGCCTGCTGGTCGGATTGATCCTTGCCGCAGGGGTGTTGGCCATCAATGTCACACAGCGGTTCCGCCGGGTCGTTGCCGAGACCAATCAGGTTCGCAACGTGGTGCAAGAGGCCGTCAAACGCCAGGAAATGGTTGTCCAAGCCCCCGCCCGCAAGGAGTTTTCGCCGGCGTTCCTGCAGATGGCCTTTGGGGATAATCCTCCGTTGTTGGAGCAAATCAAAAAGGCACTCGGTCAGGCGTTGGGTGAAAATCCAACCCTCTCGCAGGGCGATGTGGCAATGATGCTGGTGACGTACCGGGCCGAGGGCGAATTGCGCGACGTGGCGATCCACGTGTTTGGCAATTTGGTTCCGGAACGTTTGCCGGCATTCAGCTCGGAAGGTTTCTGGAAATCGCAGTTGCCCGATCAATTTTACGGAATGGGACAATCCTTTCTGTCCGTGCTGGGCCGCGAAGTCCTTATCCTGGCCGACAAGAATGTCGAGAAGCGTCAACGCGAATTGATGGACGCAGGACTGAACGACAGGTATACGGTGGTCGAAGACTATTTTCATGACCCGGTTTCCTTCATCGCCGTCATCCCGGAACCCAGCCGTTTGTTCTCCGAACAGTTCCGTCCCTACATGGCGGCTGTATTGATCAAGGGCAAGATGTCCATGGACGATGCCCGCGCAGAGATGGTGGCGCTGAGCTATGATCCCAAGAAGGCGGAGGAACTCGCCCAATTGCTTTCGGACACGCGCATGATGGCCGTTGCGACCGGGCGGATGCGTTTCGGCAACGTGGGTGGTCCTTCCGAAGTGGCCCTGCAGTCGTTGGAACGGGCCGAGATTCGCGCAGAGGGGCCGACTGTGATTGCCAGCGCCGTGATTCCTGGCGACGTGATCGAGCGGGCGTTGCCCCGGTTGGTCCGCGCGTTGTCCAAGGGCATCAATCGTATCAAACGCGGCCCCGGATATCCCAGCTAGTCATGGCGGGGGATCTGCAACCGAAGCGGGGCAGGAATATGAGGAGCACGAAACGAGTTCTCGAGGTTGCGCTTCTCGTTGCGGGTCTCTCCCGGATACCCCTCTGTTTTTGCGCCACGCTCCCTGAACCTGCCGACCCGAAACTGGCAGCGGCTTACCGCAGGCTTCATTTTTCCCAGATGTACCCGCCGTCGGCAGTCACCACCATCATGGAGCGCCTCCAACAGGAAAAGACAGCCATCGGTCCGCTGACCGAGTTCGCCAGAGACCAGAAGCCCGAGGTCAGGATGCTGACGGCGACCTTGATGGGAGAATTGGGCGACTCAGAGGCGGCGCGGCCCCTTTGGGAGATGACGCGGGACGATTCCGAGCTTGTCCGCACCACCGCGGGCGGTGCCCTGGTCAGGCTGGCGCAGCTCACGCCCGTGAGTATCTCCGTGGAAGGCCTGAAGGACAAGCGTCCTGCTGTCCGCAAACTGACGGCTGCCACGCTGCGCAATTTGCACGACCGGGCCGCCGAGCTGGCGTTGACCGACACATTGCACGACGAGGACGAAATGGTGCGCATGGAGGCCGCCAACGCGCTGGCCCAGTGCGGTACACCCCGATGCATCCCGTCTCTCATCGAGGCGTTGCAGGATCGAAGTGTGCTGGTGCGCACGGCAGCGGCGGCTTCACTGGGCCGTTTCAACGATCCCGCTTCTGTCTCGGCGTTGATCGACGCCATGAAGGATTCCGATTGGCACGTGCGTGCCGCGTCCATCCAGTCGCTGGCGATGGTGACGTCGCAACACGATCAACGCGCTGCCGGCATCTCCGATCCGATCATAGGAAAACTGAAGTCTGACGACTATGCCCTGGTGCGCGATCGCGCGGCGGATGCCCTGTGGCTGCCCAACGACGAAAAGGCCGTCACGGCACTCGTGCAGGCCCTCGTCTCTAATGACCGGGCTGCGCGTTTCCATGCGGCGCAAGCCATTATTTCCTGCAGGGCCGTTTCTGCGCTTCCCCAACTCATGCAACACCGGCACCACCCGGACGCCGAGGTGCGGGAGAAGATCATGGACATTTTCGGCAGCATTGGAAACAGCGACCAGTTGGCGGCGGTCATTGAAGGCACCAATGACACGGACCCCACTGTCCAGCTTGCCGCCGTGACCGCCCTGCGCAAAATGCAGGAACGCGGCGGGGCCGACGCACTTGTCAGCAAACTTACCGATCCCAATCCGCACGTGCGGGCCGCGGCAGTGCGGGCGTTGGGTGACATGGGGGACCGCAACATCACTCCCAAACTGGTCCCTCTGTTGCGGGACGAAAGCGGTTACGTCCGCAGCGGCGCTGCGGAAGCACTTGGCAAACTGGGTGATCGCACCGCCATTGCCCCATTGATTGACGTGCTGGCAGGCCAGAAGCCTTCTGACAAAGGCGAAGGCTCGGGCGGACTCGTCGTTGGCACCGGTGCGAGCTTCTTGTCCGAATTGTCCCAATTGACTGAAGTGCAACAGAAGTCGCGAGCGGTGGAAGCTCTGGGAGTGTTGCGGGCGCCCGAAGCGGTTGAGCCGATCATCAAGTACGGGTTGAAAGCGGAAGACGCCAACCTCCGTGCCGTCTCGGCGTACTCGCTCGGGGAAATTCGCGACCAGCGCGCCGTTGAGCCGCTGCAGGATATCGTCAGGCCCTATTATAAGACCACCCCGGTTGATACCGAAAACGTAATCGATGTCGGGGTGGGCGCTGTGCCCGACACATTGCGGTTGCAGCGCGAACGTGAAGCAAGGGTCCGTGCGTCCGTGGCCTGGGCGTTGGGCCAGATCGGCGATGCCTCGGCTGGGGCGACGCTGAAGCGGGCATTAAACGACCAGAACAGTCTCGTGCGTGATGCTGCCGCCGAGGCGCTGGCCAAAATCAGCGAGCGAGCGGAGAAGATCGAGGATTCCAAGCGCGCAGGTCAGCAGACTCCCTGATCGAGCAAATCCACGCCTGCCTCGCAGTCTATGTTGTACATCAGGAAATTGACAATTCATCGCTTGGGTCTATGTTGCGGGTGTTGGGGGACTAAGGCCTAATCAAGCGGCCACCCGCCGGTCACGGAGGCCACTTGGAGCCTCAGTTCAATTGGCACCAAACTTGCAGATTTGTTGGATATGAACGTCACTTTTGATCATTGTTTTTCGACTTTTCGGGCTCGATTCGCGCGCTATTTCGGGGTGGGGACGATAGTTGTAGCCTTGCCGCTTTTGGCCTTTGCCAAGGACGATACGATGCAGGCTGATTCGAAGCCGATGACGGTGGCCCTCGCCACGACTCCACAAATCACAGCGCCAGTGCAACCGTCCGCGATCCCGGCCAGCCAGAGTCAAATGGAAACCTTGCTGAAGCAGGCGGCTCCTGACAGCCCGGCTTTGTGGCAGGCAGTCGCCAATCTCATCAAGCAGCAGAGCACAAGCGGCAACTCTTCCGCCGGTGCCAACCCGGCCATGATGATCGTCAGTTATCGGCCTGACGGCACCGGCGTGCGCGACGTGGTTGTCCAGCTTTACGGAGGCGCGTCGTCGGATGTTTCCAGCATTTTGAATCCGCAGGGCACCGTGCGCGGCCGCCTCGGGGATGACCTCTATAATTCCGCCGACAATTTCCTGGGGTTGATTTACCGGAAGGTGACCTATCTCGGCCAGTCCGCGGACGTGCAACGCCAGCAGCGCGCGATCAATTCCACCATGGACGGCGATCTGACGCTGCTGCGCGAGCAGACGGTAGATCCCCTGCACGTGGTGGCCATCATGCCTGAAGCCAAACAGTTTCTCCCCGGCAGCTTGAGCACGCGCGTCAATAGCGTCGTGTTGAACGCCGAGCTGTCCTTCGGTGAATGGAAGGGCAAGGTCGGTTTGATCACGGCCAACAATGAGAGCGCGCAGGCCGTCGGCACCATCGTTTCCGCCTGGAAGGAGATGGCCGTTTCGCTTGCCGAAACGTTTGCCGCGCAGACCTCGGGCAAACCATTGCAGGAAGCGTTGAAGTCCACCAATATC
>CAZAQZ010000037.1:0-12640 GCA_964487175.1 uncultured Verrucomicrobiota bacterium
CCTCGGAATGGTCGGGGCGGAGGGATTCGAACCCCCGACCCTCTGCTCCCAAAGCGCGGTGTTGCGCCAAACGCAACCTCTTTGTTCTCAGCGAAAGCGCTGCGTTATCAGTGAGATGTGCCCAGGACCCACCACTGTCTTTAGCCCCTTTTAACCCTCGATAACCCTCCATACTCCCATACGAATCCACGTACGCCGGAAAACGCGGCCCCGTGGGCCGGTAGAGGCGCGCTCGTGGTCAGGATTGCCACCCGCTTCGCCGTGATCCCCGACGCGCCGCAGCCGCGTTGCGACGTTTCGTCCGCTTGGATCATTCGACTCAAGGTGCCTTCGATGCGCCGCCTCCGAATAAGCTCTGGATAAAGCCGCTGAGGTTGAACGTCGCCCCGAAGAAAAAGCCCTTCTGGAGCCGTGACACTGTCCCGATAGTGGGTGCCGTTCCGGTTCCGCCCCAGAGTGGCTGCGTCGACCCCGGCGCGAGCGCAGTGGGAACGTTGTGAAAAGCCGCACCGTAAAACAGTTGCAGATTCCTCACGAGGAATTCGTTGCTCAAGCCAAGGTAAAAATTGCTTGTTGGACTGGATAGAGAGAGCCCGATGCTCGGTCCCGGGAGGACATCTCTCCACCAATTGCGGTTTGCTACGCGCCAAGGCACCTCGGCATCTACCGGCGGGAAATATCCGGTCAAGACCAGAACAGGGTCTACAGGCTTCGGGCCGGTGCTCACTTGGGCTGGGCATTCATAGGCATAGTAATCGCCTGTGGGAGTCGTCGCGGGCGGGGTAGGAGGGATTGGGGATATCGTACAGCCCGTTTTTGGGTCGACCGAGTAGTTCGCAGTTGCAGGGGTCGTTGATGTGGGACCGGCAGGAGTGAAATTGCTCGGCAGGCCACGAAAGCTGCTCGCGGGCACCCAACCGAACACCGGAGGCACTTTGAAGTCTACAATCACTCCAGCCGCAATGTTAAACCAGGAAAGCGAGTGCGTTTGCGGCAGCGTCAGATTGATCAGGCTCACTGTTTGGTCTGCGGGCTGGCCCGAAGCGACGGATTGTGGAGCGGTCGTGCCCGTATCCTGCCATGTGATCGGGAAGGGCGGAGTCAGATTTAGAAACGGGGAAGTTGCGCCTGATTTTGCTATGGACTGCGCTTGCGCTTGGTAATATCTACCGTTCCCGACGCCAGGGACGAAGATCAGGTACCCGTCGACATAGGTGGCTTTGGGGCTCCACCATGGTGGAGGATTGCCGGACTTACATAAATCTGGCTCTCGTGGATGTTCCAGAGGGCAAACCTGACCCCGATCAAGCCAGCTCAGCTTGTCGGTATCTTGGATCTCTGTCTTTGGATCAACGACGATTTTCGATTGCAGGATAGAAAACGAAAGGCTCTTTTTGGGTCCGGACAAACCGCCGATGAAGCGGATGACCTGATAGTCGTGTCCGTTGAGGAGGCTTCTGGCGGTTTGACCCACAGCGTAAGGAAAGAGCGGTTGCCAGGGCTGTGTCGCGCCTCCAGCGGGGCCAACGCCAAGGTCGGCCCACAGGAGGTCGCCATCGGTTACCGTGGCTGGCTGCGAAGTTCCATTCCCGATCGACGGGTCCACCGAGCCGGACTTTCCGGTTCTCACGTCAATCATGCGGTAAACGTGATTTCGCCCGTCAAGTACTGTTTCGCCAATTGAATACTTGTAACCTGGCCGCCAGTCTCCAGTCGCTGAGCCGGCTGCGTCGTACATCCATTCAATGGTGCCGTCCGGTTGAATGAGGTTGGGCTGGGGATTGGCAGGCCACTGCATGGTGCTTCCAGAATTGGCAAAGGTAACGCTAGAACCAATCATGACGTAGTAGCCCCTGTTTGCGGCCACCATGTGCTGCCCCTTGGTGTAAGAGATGCCCTTTTGCCAAGCGCCAGGCGGCGGGGCGGGAAGCGGAGAATTTTCGAGCGCCCATTGGATGTCGCCATCGGTCAGTGTCTGCGCCTGACCAGGAGATTTAGGAAAAGGGTCGGTGGCGCCCGATGAACCGTCGGGTTGGGCGGGCTGCGCCTGAGGTTGAGGGCCGGAGAAGCCCGCGTCCGATTCGACAGCCGTGTAATAGTGCCCCGTCTCTGGGACAGTGATTACATCGCCAAGCAGGTAATGTGTGTTGGGGAACCGGAGTTGCGGCTTAGTCGCACCGCCGGCTGCCCCTCCACCTGCGGCACCTCCGCTTTGGGCCCCGCCCCCGCCCTGCGCTCCTCCACCACCGCCTCCTGAACCTTGATTGCCTCCACCCGGCGAAGATGGAACGGTCGGAGCTGCGGGACCGGAGTCGAGCCAGGTCAACGTCCCATCGTGAATCTCTGGCGGTGTGTCAGTGGGAAAAACAGGCTCGGTGACTCCGGAACCGGATATGCCACCGCTCAACGCGGTGTAGTAGCGCCCGTTGTTTACCCGAGGGATCACAACGCTCCCCGCTGGGTAGAACGTATTAGCCTCCCAGAACGTACCTGGCGCAGGTGGAGTATAGACCAGATTGACATTGAAGGTAGGAATGACGTCGCCGGGAAGCTGGTAAGGCCAGGTGAGGTAAATCGCACGCGGGACCAGCAGAATCGACAGGGGATCGGGCGGAACGCCCCCAGATTTTCCTCCATTGGCCGTCCAGTAATATTGGAGTCTTGCGATCTGTCCCTTGTGCTCCAGTATGTATCTAACTGCTTGGGGCTCATCGGTGTGCATATCGACAAAGTCGTTGATCGCTATCTGAATCGCTTCTGCGACTTCGGTGGGATCCGACCTGGGATTCAACAAGGGCCGAAATGTGTTTTCGAAATCCTCATCTTCTGCTTGTAACTTGATACCCTTTTTCGTCTTTTCCGCTAACACTGCAAGTTGAGCCCGGATATACGCAATGATGGTGGCATTCGCCCTCAGCATGTCACATTCCGAAATGGTGTCGGCCTCTGTTTGTTCGCTAGTTGATGCCTCAGCAGTGGTTTGTACGAACCCCGCGAGCGGCTTGGCGCTCGCAATCAAGCGAGAGGTATCCGGATCTCCATTTCTGGAGAATTCGAGATGCACAGGCCCAGGGGCAACGAGTCCAGTCCCCGCTCCTTTCGGCATGCGCGCCACACAGACGAGTGCGCCCTTTGCCTGGGTATCGGTTTGAATCCATGGCTTGGCATTTATCACCACATCGTTCAGTCGGTCAACTGCTTGCCAGATCACGTTTCCATCCAGCACTCTCTCCACTCTTGGATTCGGAGGAAATGGATCGGTCGGCTGGGGGCCGGAGTTGAATCCTTTTTTCTCGATTCCGCCGTTTGCCATATAGAACTGGCGGCCGGACGCATCCGTCACTATTGCGTCCTTTTGATAAGGGTGGTCCGGCATCCACTTCTCAGGAAAGGTTCCAACCGGAGCGTGAGCACCCATAGGTATCCACCAGGAACCTTCGCCGGAAGTATCCTCGGCGCGTCCAGCTGATCCGGCGGCGCCCGCACCACCACCGGCTCCGGCGGTTGACGGGAAGCTCGGCCGGATGGGGGACGGGTTCAAGGCGCTGCCTTGCTGATTTGTGACATTGATATTCAGCAACTTCAGTTGGTCGACATTGACGCCCATATCCCCGAGGTCGGAGATATCAATGCCAACAACCAGAATCTGGTTCATTAATAATGGATCTCTCAGATTCTTGACCTCTGTGCACGGGCTCCAATGTTTTGTCTGCTTCGCTTCTTTCTGTTTGCAGATGCGCTGCCCTTCGCTGTCTGTTTCGCCGTTTAGCGGATCGCCACATGGACGGTAGAAACCGGTGCCCACGACCTCGCCTTTGCCAACCGGCTCAAGTACGAAGGGCTGCGTTGCACCGTTTCCCCTCTCCAACCGATAGCAGACCACCGTTCGCCCTTCACCAAACGAAAAGGCTGGACCTTTTACGTCTGGGAGCCGCAGTTGGGGCCATTCTGCGGGTGTGTACGTAAGTCCTTGCAATCCCTGGCTACTGCCGGTGCCACCACCTTGGGTGCTTTGAGCTGATTGCCCCCCTTGTCCCCCAGATTGCCCAGCGGATTGTCCTCCCCCCGGTTTCTGTGCTGCCATTGAAACACGCAGGATCCCCAGAAGGCAGACCAGCTGCAAGGTGCGAACCAATTCGCGTCTCATACGGGATTCTCCGAAATGGGAAGGATTGATCGCAACAGCGATAGGCGTTGATTGCTATCTGCTTTGCGGCATTCTATCTTGGGACACTGGGGAAACTGTTCACATTATGAGCGAGTAAGCGTTATGCGTCAGTAAGCCGCCGCCCGGGAGTCGCTAGTTAGTTAATAGGCAGCGTGAGGCGGGTAGCGATCCCAAAAAGTGCGCCAGTAATATGGCTCGCCAAGATCGGCAAGTTTCCAGGCTCAGGCAGGCAGGATCGGTACCGCCAAACCCGATTCTCTTGATCCAAGTTACCGACCCGTGACCCATACCCCGAAGGGCGCGAAATCGCTAGGTCGCTCATCGACTCAGATTGGTAATGATAAGTCGGCATGTCGCACCCTTTCCGGTTCCCGATCGCGGTTTTGGGCGGATACCCGGAGACTGTGGCGGGCGAGACGTTGCGAAGATACCGGCCCTCGCGGATGAACTCAGAAAAGCGACTCATGCGGCCCTGCCAGGCGTGTTGCCTTTTTGGGAGCTTATCCGCGTAAACTATTGATTCAGCGGAGAGATGGCCGAGTGGCTGAAGGCGCACGCTTGGAAAGCGAGTATACGCGAAAGCGTATCCAGGGGATCGAATCCCTGTCTCTCCGCCATACCCTTTATTTTCAATGCTTTAGTTTGATTTTACCGCCTAGCTAACCTGAACAAACCTTACAAGGGCACACTTTCCAGCAGTTCCGGGGCGACCCACGCTCTCAGACGCGCGAAATACCCTGGGTCAATCAGGACTGGGATAGTCGGGTCATCTTCGAGCAGGAACGCCGCGTCCTCCAGTGTTTCGACGATGATGGGTTCGTTATCGGCTTCCACGTGTAAGGCAGAATGTGTAACAGTCATGGTGACAGTTCCTCTCTTCGCTGCTCTCGATTTGCAGTCGGGGCCGGTGTTCTGGCCCCGTGCCCTGGGAAGTGAGCAGCTATGGGAAGATCATGCCCAAAGTGAGGAGCCACGTCAACGATAAAGCATTATTTATCAACTAGTTAGATCACATGGATCATGCGACTGTCAACATGATTTATGCGACTTTTCCGCATCCGCCCCGTTGACGGTGAGGCGAAGATGAGGTGAAAATCTAGGAGGAGGTTGGTGATGGGCGAGCAGGACAACATCCCGGATTGGATCAAGAAACAGAAACGCGAGACGGAAGAGCAGAAGCACAAAGCCGAAGAGGAACGCCAGCGGCAACTGGAGGCATCAGCTTTGATTCACGACAAAGGGCCGGAGTTCTGGCAGCAGCTAGTGGACCGGATCGGAATCAACGTCGGGGCGTTGAAGGAGCTGGAACTCGACGGCGAAGAGATTGTCGGAACCATGTCGCACGGGAACGATGGGGCCGAGCGCAACTGCCACATCCAGGTCAACCGGGTGTCAGTCAGGTTCGGACCCGAGTTGTCGCAGATGAACCTTTGGTATCGCCCAGGCGGAAACCGGATTCGTCGCTGGTATCAGAACAGGGATGCCGGGGACATCGGCCTGGTGTCTCAAGGCAGTGAGGTTCGCGCTGTCGTTGACCGCAGTGGTCCTTTCACTGCGCATCGGTTAGCTGACAGCCTGGTGGAGTGGATGGCCGAGCAAGTAAAGGCGCAGAATACGATCCGTATCTGATGCCATTTTAGATGGCGGGTTACTTTTCTTTTGGAGGAATAGTGATGGCAACCTACAAACCCGGCGAGGAAGCACCCGACTCTGGAGAGCTAGTCGAAATCGGACCGCGCGGCGGCAAGGTACCGGATGGCCGCGTAGTTGTGATCGAACGCGGGGAGACCGTCCCGCCAACGTCTGAAGCCGGAAACCTGTTCAGGTATAAGCGCGGATCGAAGACTACGCACTGAGCAAGAAGGCTTCTACCGGATCGCGTAAGCGATGATGCGACGGGAGGTGTGTTTGTGAGTATGGACTTCGGAACAGCAACAACGACTGCCCAGCTAGTAGCCAGTGTGGTTGGCACCGTGAAGACGGCGAGAGACCTTGCCAAAGACATCGGCAACCGCGAGCTGAAGGAAACGATTGGCGACGCGTATGACGGCCTAAACGACCTACGCCAGCGCGTCCTTGATCTTGACGAAGAAAACCGGCAACTGAAGGCAGACCTCGCAAAGAAAGCCGAAATCGAAGGCCCGCTACCGCCGTTCGGATATTTCATCTACAAACACCTTCCAGATAATCCGCTCTGCCCAAAGTGTTACCAAGCGAAGGAGTCAACAATTTCCTACATGGGACCACCGCAGAATTGGAATCGGGGTATGCGCCGTCAGTGCCGAAATTGCGGTCATTACATCTATGAGAAGGAGATGGACCTCACACCGACAACGGTCCAGTCGCGCCGCCCCTATCGGTCACAATGGGGGTAAATTTCAACCCCTCTTCTGCACCAAGCCGCAGGAGGATAGGCATGCCACTCACCACCATAGGTTGAAGACGCGGCAGAACCGATTGGATGCACTGGTCACGGCGACGTGGAAGAATAACAACAAGAATTAGAATTGTTGTCAGTGAACAGGTGGTCAATTACTTTTTCGGGAATGGATACGAAATGGCAGATGTTTTTTTGTGGACCTGTCCCTATTGCGACAGAGCTGCCACTATCACTGAACAGAACGCGCACCGTGATCAGCACGATTTCAATCACGGTAATAAGGAGGGAGACCTTGCACTCTTGACAGATGTGATTGTCTGTCCGAATCCCGAGTGCCGAGAGTATGAACTTTCTGCCTATTTATATAAGACAGAAATTGCTTATTCAGGGGGCCATCCCTACCACGAACTGATTGGCAAACCATTGTTAAGTTGGCAGCTTCGACCTAGGTCTGGTGCGAAGCAGTTCCCATCCTATATCCCGAAAGCCATTCTCAATGACTACGAAGAAGCCTGCCTGATTGCGAGCGACAGCCCTAAAGCGTCCGCCACACTGTCGCGTCGCTGTTTGCAGGGAATGATCAGGAACTTTTGGGGTATCACCAAGAGTAGGTTGGTTGATGAAATTGATGAGTTGCAGGGAAAAATCGATTCGACAACCTGGAAAGCCATCGATGCGGTTCGCAAGGTCGGCAACGTTGGCGCTCACATGGAGAAGGACATCAATCTGATCGTTGACGTTGACCCCGACGAAGCAACTCTGTTGATTGGTTTGATCGAGTTCCTGCTGAAAGATTGGTATGTGGGTCGTTACGAGCGTGAAGAACATATGAAGAGTGTTATTGCTCTCGGGGTAGCAAAACAAGCTGCCAAACCGGGCGCGGGCGGTAAACCTTAAGGCAACCCTGCTCTCGACTATGGGAGTGTAGAACGTCACGCGGTCACCACCTCCCAGTCTTCCTCGGTGAGCACCACATCTGCACTCTGTTGTCTGTAAGCGCCCACCGCTGTCGCCTTGCGCCGAGCAATCAGCCGGATCGCCTCCTCATGGGGCACCAGCACCACGAAGCCAGCCGGTAGCAAACCAACATCCTCCGTCAACCGGATATGCATCGGCGGGGCCGACTTCGACATGCCGATCCGTCTGCGCGGGCTTCGGCTATCCCTTGGGATATTCAGTCTCATGCTGTTGCCTTGCCTTGCTGGGGGTTAATTTGGCTGTTTCTGCGACATTCCCCACACCACCAGCCGTCCGGTGTCTGATGCACGCCCTTTACGTCCTTCCGACACCCTGCGCGCACGTAATTGCTCGCATACCCGCCTCCGGCAAGGGGAATCCACTGCGGGCTGGGTCGCTCTGTGCTGAATCTGCGGAGTGGTCCGCTCTGCCACATCTCTCGAACCTGAATCATGCTCGTCTCAAGTTCGCCTTGCGGTGGTCACCGGGATCGGTGCGATCCTTGAGCACCACGTAGACGCCGGCAGCGTTTAGGATGAACCCAGTCAGGGGTTGATAGGCCGGCCGGTCCTTGGTGCCGTGATTCACGAGGAAGACGACGCTTGCGGAATTGCCAGCGGTCATCTCGACAGCACGCATAAGCGGAATGAATAGCCGGACGCGCTGCCATGCATCTAAATCAACCGTGACGGTGTAGCCATCAACGGTGAACTGCTTGGGTTTTCTTAGGAGCATTTGTAACCTCGAAGGAAACAAAACAAAGCACCTCGAACGCCGGATGTTGTCCGACGCCGAGGCGCGATGGGTAACTGTGGGTGTTACAGATTAGCTGGATG
The DNA here is from genome assembly GCA_964487175.1 of uncultured Verrucomicrobiota bacterium. Lineage (GTDB taxonomy): Bacteria > Verrucomicrobiota > Verrucomicrobiia > Palsa-1439 > Palsa-1439 > CAWFPN01. The sequence goes on from CAZAQZ010000037.1 coordinate 8,342, forward strand.
CCTGCTGAAGCGCCACGATGGGATAGACGCTGGTCTGCCCAAGGTAGAGACCGCCGATACGCGACCAGAGGTAGAACCCGACTTCCAGCGTGTCGGCATACCGCTCATTGAGCCGCAGGATGGACGTCTGCCCATCGGTGCGAAGCATGTACGACTGCTCAAGGTCTCCGAACAGGATCGGCTTTGCGCTCGCACCCATGCTGGGCATGGATTGGTTCAGCACTACGTCATAGCCGAGCAACTTGCCGAACGGATTGTCGAGCGACGGGTCCGGGGTGAAGTACGGGCGACCGAAGCCATCCTTCAGGCCGAGGAGGTAGGCGCGGGTCGAAGAGTTCATCACCCACGATGCTTTGCCGGGGATGGAGTAGGCCGGATCGAGCGGTCTGAGTGCTTTTGTTTTGCGCAAACAAAAAGGCCAGCCGGTGAGGGGCTGACCTTGGGGTGTAACCGTGAAGCTGTTTTTCTTCGGGAGTTACAGGGTGGTGCTGATTAATCTTTGTCGAGCGTCGAAGAGTTGCCGGAGGCGCGGCTTGTCTGATCGCGTGTCATCCTGCATCGGACATCCGCCATCAAGACAACTGCGGTCGGAGCAGCGGACCGTGTAGCAGTTCGCGCAGTCGCGCATGTTGCATCGCTCGCATCTGCATGAACACCGAACGCTGTCTTCCTCGTCTACGTCCTCGGATGTGTTGTCGGGATCGCATTCGGGATCGGTTGTCGGATCACAAGGATCGTCGAAGCCGTCATCGTCGTCGGCGTCGCGTGTGGTCATCTGCGCTGCGCGTGACCGCGTGGTGACGCTGGTTTCCTGATAAGCCGGGAAGCTGGTAATGCTGATCTCGAACAAATCCACATCCAAAAGGGTGCGGAGTGCTTTTCCGTCCGAGGTGACATTCCAGGTGTCCTCCACCGTACTGAAGCCGAAGCTACAGCCGGTGAGGTTGCGGAGCCGGACGTTCTCTGCGGTGTCGTCTCCGATGCCACTTTTGGGAAGCGTCACGGTGAACGCCAGGCCGGTGCCGTCAACGCTGAGTGATAGAGTGCTCGCCGTCGTTCTGCCCAGAAGCAACTCGCTCTTGTGGTCGCGCAGCATGAGCACGTCGGGCGACTCTCGCAGCGTGCGAGTCAACATGCCTGGATCGCAGACTTCGACAAATCCGCCGATGTCAACGCTGGGTGAGTTCCACACGATGGCGTAGCCGGATACTTGCTTCGACCCATCGGGCAGGGTGCGGACGGCAAACGGTTTTGTAACCGTTGATGATCTAATTTCTTTCATCAGTCTCGGATTCCTTTGAATGCGGTGTGATTCGTTCCGGCATGCGGTCACGGGCTGCGATGGCTTCAGCCAGCGTGTCGTGGGAGCCGGTGGGAATGAATTTGCGGCCATTGCTGCGGAGCACCTGGAAGCGACCTGACGCGGTGCCGGAGTGGATGATTCGGTCGTACGGGTTCGGTTCGCGCGTCTCGCGTCGGGCGAGCGCAGGACTGACAGCGGTCTCCCGCCGGATAACATGCTGATTCATATGTGTTTAGGTCAGTTTTTGGACACCCGCTAATCACAAGTGTTACCGCTGGTAACGGATTAATTCATTTCGCGGCGGTGTATTGGAAACTGACGCGCGTTCCGTGAGGATCGCAATGTCTGGGTTATTCGAGAGGGTTATCCCCTTGCAGTGCGCTGGGACTGTGCGCGAAACTTGCCAAATGAACCAAGCTAACCCCGGCCTAGACTACGTCGCAGTCGCCTCGTTAGCTATTGCCATCGCTTCCTTCGTAGCGTCCTGTATCTCAGCCGTCATTGCCGGGCAGTCAAGAAATGATGCGGAAAGAATCGCTGAACGCGCCCATGACGAATGGGCACAACAGAAGTGGTTCGACCTGTATTTCGCAACAAATTCCGCTTACGATGCCATGGATAAACTTCAAGCGGACTGCGTTGTTCAAGGCGACAGGATCATCAGCGTTCGCGGAGGGGAGAGCTATCCAGATTCGTGTCAGCAAAGTGATATTTCTTTTTCGGGAGATTCAAGCAATGGCGATGGTGTTCCCACGATCCGAAACTATCGACAGGCTTTGTTCCGCTACCTCTGGATTTGTCGATGATCCCAGAGAGATGCTTAAGCAAGAAACGACTACAAAATCTTATGGACGCGATGAATGATATTCGAGAGAAGGCGCTAGTGGACTCCAGCGTTCTTACTCGGGTAATCAAGTGATTGAAACCTCCAGCAACGGAAGTTGCGACGCCGTGAGAAGTGGCCAGGAGCGGGGCGCAGTAGGAATGCCAACCCCGCTCAACCGAGCGCAGACCCTACCAAGGCCGCGCATGTCAATCTTTCGGGCGAGGGAGCAGGTCGCGTGAAGTACTACGCTGAGATAGACCGCACGCGAACCGCTCTGATCGCCCTGTAGGTGAGCTACGCGCCGTCTCACGGGCACCGCTCACGCTGACCCCGTGGCAAGGATTACCACCGTCAAGTCGCGTCACCGGGTTGGACGCCCCGCACGCGGTCTGTGGTGGGTCTCTGAGGTCCACCGCAGCATTTCAATCTTAGAAAAACGACGGACGTGGAAAAGGAAATTTCAAACACGTCCGCCGCCAAAAGGACGCCAATGTCAGGGCGTCATTCAGCCGGAGCCAATCCGGGTGAATCTTGTGGTACCAAACCTTGTCAGCTTTGCCGGAGCCGAGGCGCGGATCGGCGCGACGGGTGCGACGCTGGGCATAGGCGTTCACGTCTGAAAGCCAGAATCGTGTAGCGGTCTCCGTGACTTTGACGGTCGCCAGATCGCCTTCGGCAACTAGGTTCCAGACGGTGCGCGTGCTGATACCGAGTATCTGGGCGACTTGCTTTGCCGTGATGAGCCATGCCGTTACTAGCTGGGCAGGAGCGGGCTGCATGTGCTGTGGTGCGAGTTCCATTGTGTTCTCCTGATGCCCCAGTGGGGCTGTGATGGTGCCCCGTGTGGCGCGAAGTGCTGATTGGGGAGGGATCGGGTTCACCGGGCAGCGGCCACCGGGAATTTCTTCCCTCATACTCATAGTTAAAAAAAGCGGGAAAAGGGCGCGGTACCCCAATCTTTTTTTAACCGGGGTTGTGCCGGGGTGGTCAGCCGTGCGCCGGAGAGAAAACTTCCCTCATACTCATAGATCAAAAAAAGGGCAGAAAAGGCTTGGTGCCCTCAACTTTATTTTCAGTCGAGTGCAAAGTGTGCCCTGAGTGGTCAGACCACTGGGCCGGGGCGAAAGACTGTCATCAAGGATGATGCTTTCTGCCTTCTGTCAACGGCCAAGAACTCTCTCTGAATCAGTTGGCGGAGAAGATATATTCGGAATCCGTTCCCGCCGTCGCCGGACCTCATACAGGCTCTTGAGCGCCGCCTTCTTGTGCGTCGGGTGGGTCAGCGCGAAGTTGAGCACCTCAATCGCTGCATCGTAGTCGCCGCCAACTTCGTCAATCAACCGCTGCGCTGCCATCTGCTGGTGACGCTCCCAGCGTTTCGGGGATCGCTTATACCGGCTTCCCTTGCCATTCTGCACCAGGATAGTGGTGTGCTGTTGTGCCAGGTCTTTTGCGTCCTCTGAGGGTGCAGTTCGGGTTGTGCGGTTGACACTGGTGGGTAGCTTATCGAGGTTGATGGACAGGCCGGACGGAGCGTACATCGCTCGCGTTTTCCTGTGCGTCTTTTGGGTTCCAATCCCACTTCTGTTCGACCGTGACCCATCCCAGCTTTTTCAGCCGCTTGATTGATGCGCTCACGGTTCGCCGGTCGCACCCCAGCCGCGCACCCAGGGTCTCCTGGCTGTCGTAGATGAAATGGTCCTCGGTCTCGCGCAGCAAGAGGTACGTGAGCAGTGCGAGGTCCGTGGGTGTGAGTTTCTTTGGCTTCGACTCCGCGAAGTAGAGACTGCGCAGCCGATTGGTGATGGTGAGCGTCATGTTGTCCTTGGGTGAGAGAATTGCGGCATGGCAAATACAAAGATTACTGGTCAGTTACTCTGCGATTTTCATGGTCTCAAAATCACCGGAACGCTGACGAAAGCTAAACGAACCGGCAAAGATCAAATCTGGATTAACATTCGGCAGAGCAGCCCGAAAAAATATCGCATTCGTGAATCGTTGAGCTATGCACGCTCCGTGGACATAGAGTTTGTGGACGACCCGGAATAGAAGGCTTAGTCTCCGAAAATCGCATTGACCTTATCCTGCATGTGCGCCGTGCTCGCTGGTCGCAGGTATCTCATGGTGGACGCCAGGTCGCTGTGCCCCATGAGTCTCTGAACCGTTGCGA
>CAZAQZ010000038.1:0-12614 GCA_964487175.1 uncultured Verrucomicrobiota bacterium
GCGTCAACCGCGAGACAATCGGCCGAATCGAGCGCGGCCTGCTTGTATTGCTCGGCCTCGGCAAGATGGACACCGCCGCCGATTCGGATTGGATGGTCAACAAGCTGCTCAACCTGCGCGTCTTCCCGGAGGGCGACAAGAACATCAACCGTTCCGTCACCGATATCGGTGGAGGCTTGCTCGTCGTGTCACAGTTCACGCTCTATGGCGACGCTCGCAACGGCAACCGCCCGAGTTTCACCGACGCCATGCCGCCGGCTGAGGCCGAGGCATTTTACAACAGGTTCATGGCGAAACTGCGCGCTTCGACCTCACTTGTCGTTGCCGAAGGCAAGTTCGCCGCGATGATGGACGTGGAACTGGTCAACGACGGGCCCGTGACAATCCTGCTCGACAGTGCGCGATGAGAAAACCGACTGAAAAACATCCTGAGCCCTCGCTGACCTTTGCGCCGCCACCGAACCTGGCGAATGTCACGGTGATCCTCGTTGAGCCCGCAACGCCCGGTAACATTGGGTCCACAGCGCGCGCGCTGAAGACGATGGGGTTGTCCGACCTGGTCGTGATCAATGGCCCCAAGGACTTTACGGGCCATCAGCAGGCGATCATGATGGGCCACGGAGCGCACGAATTGTTGAAGGGAGCGCGTGCCGTTTCGACATGGGAGGAAGCCACGGAAGGATTGCATTGGCTCGTCGGCACCACCCACCGGAAACGGCGGCCCCAATTCCCGCAAGCCGTCGAGGCGCGGCAGGCGGCGGTGAAGATCGCGGAATTCTCGCAGACGAATCGCGTCGGGATCGTGTTTGGCCGCGAGGAGGCCGGGTTGACCGATGCGGAATTGCGGAGGTGCCACGACGTCGCCAGCGTGCCACAGGCGGCAGAGCATCCGTCGCTAAATTTGTCGCAGGCGGTCATGTTGTTCGCGTACGAAGTTTATCTGGCCAGTCTCGGCGAAGTCCCGAAACCACGGTACACGCTTGCGACGGTGCACGAAATGGAATTGGTGTTGAAGCACCTGGCCGAGTCATTGGGAAAAGTTGGGTTCAGGCCCCATCAGGGCGATCCGGAATCGTTTCTGCGTTCCCTGCGACGCGTCATCGGCCGCGCGCCCCTGGAGAAACGCGATTGCAATGTGTTGCACCGGATCTGCCAACAGATTGACCACTACACAGACGTTAAGGAACAGAAGCCAAACGAGCGTAATCCTTAGCATTCCCGTTCCCTGCTTCTCCTTTTTCGAGGCGATGTTGAGCGCGAACTGGCGGCGGGAACTACGGGCGGGGGGCGGATCCCTTCTAAACTAGCGATTTCGCTTGTCTGCCGCTGAAAGCAGACCTAGTACTTGATGCGCGTTAGGAGAAGCTGATATGAGGAATCATCGAGCGACGGCAACCGACTTAACGGTGCTGCCCGTATTGTTGTTCTTGCTAGTGTCCGCCGAGGGGCAATCCCAAGAATACGTGTTCGAGACCAATGACAATCTCATCACTATCTCCAGATATGTCGGTTCTGCTGAGGCGGTAGTAATCCCTGACAAAATCAATGGTCTGTCGATTGACAGTATTGACGGGGCATTTTACCACTGCACAAATGTTACCCGAGTAATCCTTCCCAACGGTGTGACAAGTATTGGAGAGCAGTCGTTCCAGTATTGCGAGCATCTGACGACCATTACCATCCCCAACAGCGTCACCAACATCGGGGCTTTCGCTTTCTCCGACTGCGGTATGACGAACATAACCCTCAGCACGAGTCTAACCAGCATTGAGAAACTGGTATTCGCCGAGTGCATCAATCTGACCAGCATCACGATCCCCAACAGTGTAAAAAGCATCGAACATAATGCATTCGAAGAATGCATCAATCTGACTAATGTCACAATTGGTAGCAGCGTCACCAACATCGGTGTCATGGCGTTTGGGAAATGCTTTCGTTTGACCAGCGTCATAATACCGGCTGTCGTTACCAGTATCGGGGACGCCGCTTTCGAACAATGCAACAAACTGACAGCGGTTTACTTCAAAGGGAATGCACCCGGTATTGGAGAGGATGTGTTCAAAAAAGTGCCAGTCGATGGAACTACTACCGTCTATTATCTATCGGGGACGACAGGCTGGGGGAAAACGTTTGGCGGTTGTCCGACCGCCCAATGGACTGGAAAGCTTCCGTAAGTGTTGGCGACAGATGAAGGACGACTGTTTCTGCGAGAACGAGGTCGCTTTCTATGCATACTGCCGCGCAACCACTGAAGGATCACAATGCCGAGCCACTTGCCAGCAGATCGATTACTACGTGAGGGACCACGGGCCGTCGAAGTAACTACGCGACGTGCTCCCAGGCGTGGTAGGAACTGCGAACCAGCGGACCGCTTTCGACGTGGCGGAAGCCGAGCGCCAGCGCATCCCGCTTCAAGTCGGCAAATTCCTGCGGCGTGATATAGCGGACAATGGATAGCTGGTCGGCTGAGGGTTGGAGATATTGACCGAGCGTCAAAATATCGCACCCGAGCTTGCGTAAATCGGAAAAGACAGCCAGCAGCTCCTCGCGCGTTTCGCCCAAGCCGAGCATCAAGCCCGATTTCGTCAGGATATCGTGGCGAAATTCCTTCGCCATTTCGAGAACGCGCAGTGACCGCTCGTAAACTGCGCCGGGGCGCACCGATTTGTACAGCCGGGGCACGGTTTCCATGTTGTGCGCCAGGACGTGAAGTGGTGTTTTCACGACGCGCTCAACGCAGCGTGGTTCACCGCGAAAATCCGGAATGAGCATTTCCAGCTTCGCCTGCGGAAGACGCCGGTGAATGGCTTCAATGGTCGACCCAATGTGATGGGCGCCTTGATCGGCCAAATCATCACGCGTGACAGAGGTAAGCACAACGTAGTCGAGGCCCATCGCCTTGACGACTTCGGCCACGTGCTCCGGCTCGCCCACGTCAAGATGGCCGGGCTTTCCCTTGTCCACCGCACAGAAGTTACAGCGGCGCGTGCAAACGTCGCCCATGAGCATGAACGTGGCCGCGCCGTGGTTCCAGCATTCGCCCATGTTCGGACACTGCGCTTCTTCACAAACCGTGTGCAGGTTGAACCGGCGGAGAGTGTCCTTGAGGTAGCGATATCGTTCGCCGCCCGGGACGCGTGAGCGAATCCAGTCGGGGTGACGCCGACGGGGCGCGGATTGAATTGTGACCAGGGCCGTTTCCACGTTGATCACCGAGAATAAACCACGGCACCTAGTTTGTCACGCGCTTGCCTGTCAGTGCCGCGGTTTGCTGAACTCGGGAAAGAACGGGTTATGCGATTTTTCCTCGCCCACCGTGGTGAGCGGGCCGTGACCGGGACAAATGACGGTGTCATCGGGCAATGAAAGGATTTTCTCGCGGTTATTGCGCAGCGCGTCTTCGTAAGAAACCATCCCACCGCCCATCGAACCGGCAAACAGGGAGTCGCCGACGACCGCCACCGGCTTTTCCAGCCCTGTGACGACGTAGGTCGTGCCACCACGTGAATGGCCGCTTGTCAGACGCGTCTCAACCTGAAGGTTGCCGATTTTGAAGGATTTGCCAACATCGAACGTCTCGGCGTCATCAACCGTCTCCAGCTTTGACACCAATGCCTTCGCTTTCGTGGCCTTCTTCAATCTCGCCAAATCATAAATGTGGTCCGTATGGGTGTGCGTCAGAAAAACAAAGTTCACCGCCAGGTTGTTTCGTTTGGCAAATTCCACGATCCCATCGCAGTCGGAGCCTGTGTCGAACGCCGCCGCGTCCCGTGTCTTCGGATCCCACACCAGGTAAGCATTGACCGTCATGTCATCAAACGGCGTGTTGAACGATGCCAACCCTGTCAACGTATGGGCTGCCGGTTGCCAGGCCTTGTTGCCTATGTCCACGAGTGCGTCGGCCCCCAGTCCAAGAACCGGCGCAAGTTTTCGGGCAACGCGCTCGTCGAATCGGCCCGCCCGCGCCTGACGGACATCTTCGGGAGAAATCCCCGCCCCCTGCGCCAGTTGGTCGTCGGTCAGCTTAAGCCCGCGTTGGGCTTTGCCAAGGATGTCGTTGAAATTGTCTTCCAGCGGAATCACAGCGTCAGAATACGTGAGGTCGGTTTGCGTGTAAAGCCGCGCTGAAACACTCGCTGCATTATGATTCACCGATGAAGCGAACGTGATAGACGCGCAATTGTCCCTGGCCCTGGCCGGGATGAATCGCAAAGGCTATGGCTCTCAATCCCTGCGTGTCGATCGTCATATTGCCGCCTTGATTGCCCCAGGAAGTGCGGCGATCTGCGTCCGCCAGGCGAAGTCGCACGGTTTGGCGGCTGCCCGTACCCGTGAGATGGCCGAGGTCGTACGATTCGCCGTCTGCACCGTTGCTGCCCTCGTACACCTGGCGTCCCGGCGGACCGTCTCCAGTTTCGTGGAGGAAGATTTGAAGCTGCAGACCCGCCGGGGCTTCGATTTCCACTTCCAGCTCGATGGTCCCTGCAAGGTCAAGTTGATCCAATGGCAATAGACCCTCCATGCCCCAGCCTCCTCCCGACACGTAATTAAGCACCCACGCGTCCCCGTTTCTCTCCCACGATCCTTTGTTTCCCGCCCCGGTGTCGGCGGGAATCTCGAAAGCCGCGGTGGACAGCTTGGTCGTCGCGGGACTGAAATCGACGGGCGCTTCGAGATGACCTGATGCAACACGCACGGGGAGCAACTCGCCCCAGGCCTGCTCGTTGAACGTGACCGGCAGAACATTGGAGCGGTTGGCGAGAATTCCCGGAAGATTCGCGTGCGTCTCCTTCATCGCCGTGATGAGTTCTTCGTAAGGTTGATCGTGGATATCCACGATGCCGTAATCCGAATTCTCGCCGTCGAACCAGCGTCCAGCGGTCGGTTGATCGCAATACTGAAACCAGTGCGTACCAACCATATACGGTTCGGCAGCCACTTTGCTAACGAATGACCGATAGCGGTCGCCGCGTTGCTGCTGGGTATCGACTGTCACGTCTGCGCCGGCGGAATTGGCGTTGCCGGAGCGATTCTGCATGGCGCGCCAGGAGAACTCCGTGATCATGATTGGTTTCTTCGTCAACGCGTATAGGTCGCGCAAATAGCCGAAGTCGATGTCGCCGCTCTTGGAATACATATTGATACTCACCACATCGGTGTATTTGGCCAGCGCCTCCGCGACAGCCCGCGGCGGTTTCGTGGCGAAACGGCATCCCAAAATCAAGTGGTTGGGATCATGCGCCTTGATGCTGGCGACACAAACTGAGAAATAGCGGTCTGCGACGCGGCCTGCCCACGTGTACTTCATGCGCTTTGCCGCGATGTTCTTCGGGTGAAGCTGTGATTGGCTCTCCAATTCATCCCAGCTCTTGGCATCCGTTTCCCAATCTGCCTGAAACGCGACAAATTCCGGATACTGCTCATGCAGGAAACGAATCAGCTCTTGTCTGCCGGGCGATTCCTTCGGCAGCGCGAAGTAGCGATCGAAGAGTGATCGATTTTGGTCGGAGGGCCAGCCGAATTCGCCGTACCACGGCAGTTCGTTGTTGATGAAATAACCCGTCAGCCAAAGATCCTCCTTGTGTGGAGTGATGTCCCGGGCAGCCACTTCCTCGACGGCGGCGGCGTAGTTCGTGGCAAACACATCGATGAGTCGGTCTTCATTTTTCACGGGCGGCGACAACCAGATACAGCGTGCGTGATAAACCGGCTCTTTATAGATTTCGTCCGCGCACCACGCGCCGAGGCTGTTGAACCCCCAACTCTTCAACCGCTGAACCGTCGCGACGGCCCAAGCTTGTGTATCGTTGCCGAAAGAGCCCATGCCATCGTAGGATCCCTGCGCTTTCTTCGCTGCAAGCTCCGGCCTGTCTGTCGGCCACCAATCCGCTGGGACCACGCAGTCGACTGCGGCGTAATAAAACCGGTTTGTCCCTTGCTGGAACAAGTAACCGTGATCAGTGCGTACGATGCGGACATAGGGTGATTCCGACTCCTTTGGAGTGGCTGCGTGTTCGCTTGAACCCGGTGACGGAGGCGTCGCCTCCTGACAGCCGGTGAGAAGAATGGAAAGAGCTGTAAACGTTAACAGCGCGGTACGCAATTCATTACTGAATCTTGCTGACGCGGTCATCACCACTCAACCCGAACATTCTTTATTTTCAATTCGTTGGCGGCGAAGACACACTGTGGCTCTGGGTGATGACCGGCGCATGAGTTACGGTACTTGCTCCGCCGAAGCGTCGTCAACCAGGAAAACACCGCCGGCAACGGGCTGATCGCCTCCGTGTTCCACGATGACGAACCGGGCGTGGGCAGCGTGCGGCGGTGCCGTGGCTGACATCTCAAATCTCGTCCAGTTGGTTGATGACAGAGAGGTTCCCCACGTCGGTCCCCATTCGCGTTTGATCTCAGCATCGCTGCCATCCTTCCATTCGATGGACAATTGGCCTGTGGTGGAACTCTTCAGCGGATTGACCACATCATTCTGGGCGAATACGCTAAAATGATACGTCTTGCCCGCAGTCGCGGCATGATCCTGATATATTCCCTGGAAAAAACTCGCAGTGTCCTGTCCGACAAACCGTACCGATTGCTTGTCCGACCGCGCAGACACGGAAGAGAGACCGATTGTCGGGGCTGTGCCACCGGTAAAGACTTCCCAATTGTCAGGGTGCGTATCCGAGTCCGTGCCGACAGAGATGGCGGGGTTTTCGAAACCGGGATTCGACAATAAATTCTCCGCTCTTGAGGTGTCCGGGAAGCCGAAGATTGCGATGGGCATGAGCAGCGTCACAACTGCAGCCGGGCTTGTTATACGTAGCGACCCCATTCTGTTCCTCGGAAGCACCAACTGCTGCAAATGATTGCAGAACTTTTTAAAAACGTCAACTTCATTCGTAAGCTTAGCTAAAATCTGAACTCGAAAAATGGCTGTGGTATGCCTCATTTGCAATCACTTGCAATCGATTACCATAATAATCATTAAGCTCATGGAATAAGTTGCATTTTTCTGCAACCGTTATCATTCTTGCTAAGTGCTTCCCCTCAGCTACAATTGGCCTCACGGTTTGTAGGATATGCGACTGAAGGATATTGCCGAGAGGCTTAATGTTTCCGTGTCCACGGTATCTCGCGCTCTTCGCGAGGATACAAGCCGGCTGGTGTCTCCCGAACTCAGAGCGCAGATCCACGAATTGGCGCGCCAGGCGAAATACGTCCCCCATCCGGCGGCGCAGTTGATGCGCAAGCCGAAGACGAATCTGATCACTGTCCTGCTGCCCTTGGAGACCGACGTGTTCCTCAGCAGTTACTATGGAGCCGTCCTCGCCGGCGTGATGGCGTCCTCCGGCGAATGGGACACAGAGACGCGGATTTCGCTGTTGGATCCGAAGCGGGGTGACATACTGGAGCAGATGAGGCAGGCCGCAATCGGCGCGGGCGGGCTGTTGTACATGGCCATGCCCCTGTCGATCCGCCAGGTCGTGAAGCTCGAAGATTTCACCCGGCCACTCGTTGTTATGGGAGGAAGCCTGCCGCCGCATGTCGACCTGTTGGATATCCACCTGAACACAGTCAGCGTTGACAATCAATCCGGCGCACGTGAAGTAACGCTCAGCCTGCTCAAGGCCGGCCATCGACAACTCGCGCTCATTAACGGCCCTCCTGAGGCGCGCGATGCATGGGAACGAGAATCCGGCTTCATCGGGGCACTGAAGGAATTTGGGTTGTCCTATGATCCGCAGTCTTCTATTCAGGGGGCGTTCCACTATGAGACCGGGACTGGAGGGTGGGAACAACTCAAACACAAACCAATTCGGCCGACCGCCATCGTTTGCGGAAACGATGAAATCTCCTTCGGTTTGATGGAAGCGTTGCGCAAGGACGGTCTCCGCTGTCCGGAAGACGTCTCGGTGGTCGGATTCGATGATTCGGTTTGGGCGGGACGCGTGACCCCGGCATTGACTACCGTCCGCCAACCAATCTCGCAACTCGGCCACCTCGCCGTCGAGCTGCTCGCCACGCGGCTGCAGGATCCGGGCGACGTTCCGGTTGAACACCGGGTGTTTCCTCCCGAGATTGTGACTCGACAGTCAACGGCGCCTCCTCGCGCCTAGCGAGCCTGTCTCCCATTCCTACTGAGTTCCTGCTTTGTTCTTCTTTGCCAATTCATGACGCGTTATGATGTGTTCGATGGGAAGAAACGACCAGCTCGATATCTCATCCAAGACCTACTCTTTTGATCGGAAATCCCGTCTATTCATCCTGGTGTTGATCGCGGCCACTTTCGTGGTTTACCTACCTGTCTGGCACGCCGGGTTCATTTGGGATGACGACGCCCACGTCACTCAAAACCCGACACTGCGATCGCTGGACGGACTTCGCCGAATCTGGTTCGAATTGGGTGCCACACCCCAGTACTACCCGCTCGTGCACACAAGTTTTTGGGTTGAGTATCATCTGTGGGGCTCGGAGCCCTTCGCTTACCATCTGGTAAACGTTGTGCTGCATGCATTGAATGCGATCCTCGTCTGGCTCATTCTGCGAAAACTGCGCATAGCCGGTGCCTGGCTGGCGGCTATGATCTTCGCCCTGCACCCGGTGCACGTCGAATCCGTTGCTTGGATCACCGAACGCAAGAACGTCCTGTCGGGCGTCTTCTACCTGACCTCACTTCTTGCCTATTTACACTTCTGCATGCCGGAATTGGAAAACTCAAGTGAACGGGAGCAAGTCCGGAAACATTACTGGTTGGCGCTGGTGTTGTACATGTGTGCGCTGCTGTGCAAATCGGTGACCTGCACGCTTCCTGCGGCAGTCTTGTTGTTGATCTGGTGGAAACACGGTCGCATACGCTGGCGAGACGTGGCTCCCCTGCTGGTCTTTTTTGTATTGGGAGCTGCAGTGGGTCTGACCACGATCTGGATGGAACAACATCGCGTGGGCACCGAAGGAGCGGTCTATGCGTTGTCCTTTGGTCAACGATGTCTGCTTGCCGGTCGCGCGTTCTGGTTTTACGCTGCCAAACTGTTCTGGCCGCAGAACTTGGTTTTCTTCTATCCGCAGTGGAAAATGGACACAGCCATCTGGTGGCAATATGCGTTCCCCCTGGGTGTCGTGATTGTGATGGGAGTGTTGTGGATCATGCGGAATCGCTGGGGACGCGGACCGCTTGTGGCTGTTCTGTTCTATATCGTATCGCTTGCGCCCGCGCTCGGGATTTTCAGCGTCTATCCGTTTCGTTACTCGTTTGTGGCCGATCATTTCCAGTATCTCGCCAGCCTCGGGCTGATCGCGCTTGTTTCCGCCGGTGTGACAATCGCTCTGCGCAATGCATCGACACAAATTGCAGTCACCACACCTTTGCTCGTCGTTCTCGGAGTATTAAGCTGGCGACGTGCCGAAGCATTTAGGAACAACGAAGCGTTGTGGCGTGACACCATTGCCAAAAACCCCGATTGCTGGGTCGCCTGCAACAACCTGGGCACCCTCCTGCAACAATCCGGCAAACCAGAGGAAGCACTGGAGGAATACAACCGAGCTCTGCAACTCAATCCGGATTTTGCCGAGGCCCACTACAACGTGGGAAACATTCAATCCGATGCGGGCAAACTCGAGGAAGCGATTGCGCATTACGAACGGGCGGTTCAAATCGATCCCCGTTACGCCGCCGCATACAATAATCTCGGAAATGCCCTGCTGAAGCTTGGCAAAACCCAGGATGCGATTGCGCGGTTCGAACAGGCCGTACAATTCAAACCCAACATGGTGGAGGCGCACTACAATCTCGCCAACGTCCTGCTCGACGAAGGCAGGATCCAGGAGGCCATTGGGCAGTACGAGCAAGCGTTGCAGATCAATTCCAACTTTACTCCGGCACGCGTCCGCTTGGCGGTAGCCCGATCAAAACTGAGCCAGTCCGACAAACCAACGGGTCGATGAGGTCCTGTATCAACGATCAAGGCAAGTGGACGTTGACCTTGTAGACGCGGTTCGCGAGATTGGGATGAGGGTCAACGAGCGTTTGCAGTCCGCCGGTTCCCGGCACATTCACCACACCTGTCACGTTCGACCACAGTACGGAAGTGGGCCAATCCGCATAGCACAGTGTGTAGACCCGGTTGGAAGACGATTGATACGATACTCCGACCGTGCCATCCGGATTCTTGGTGACGCTCTGGATATGAAAATACGAGGCTGAATTCGTAGGATCTGTGTCCGCAATAAACTCCTGCAGATTGGACATTCCATCGCCGTCCGGATCCGAGTTGGGATTCGCTCCGGTCGTCGAGTGGAAATATTGGAGTTCCCAGTAATCCGGGATGCCGTTTCCGTCGCTATCCAATTCCGCCACCACCTGCAGCACCACGCTGGTCGGCGTGTACACCAAGGCAAACGCACTACCACCGCCGAGGGCTGCCGGCCCCGCCAGGCTTGAGAACTGGCCATCGATCGCTCCGGCGGTGATGATCGTGAACGACTGGCCCTTGCGCGGCACGAAGGGTTGCCCGCTGAAACTGGTTGGCAGGACGATGTTGAGGCCACCGTTAATCGTCACGCTGCCGGCCTGCACCTGACCGTAGCCAGGAAAGCCAGGACTCGTCCCATTGATGTTCACATCGAGGCTCATCCCCGCATTCAGGATGAGGTTCCCGGCAATGTTAACCGTGCCGGCCAGCGGCACGTCGCCATCCCACAACACGCGGCCCTGGGACTGCAAGCCGTTCAAGCCGGTGATCTGCGTCAGCGCTGCGTCGTCGAAATTGACCGAGCCGGGCGCATACTGCGTCTGATCCATCTCCAACGTAAGTCGAGCCCATACCGTTCCCGCAGGCGCCTGGCGCATCACCGCGCAAGACTGGTAATTCGTGGAGGTGGTGGCGTCGGCTATCACCTGCTGGCTGACTGAAATCTGATTGTTGTTGGCGTCCAGATACTCCAGCTTGAGCACCGCCTGGTTGAACCCCTGAAGCATATCGCCGGGCCGGTTGCGGACCCATGTGCTGGCCTGCCAGACCTGCCCCTGCACAGCCGGGACGGTCTGATAAAGGTCCGAGTTGTTTACTGTGTTCGTGAACCGGCCGAACATCTGCACGGCACGATTGCCCGTGTGCGCGCTGTTCGGCGCGGGGTCGATCAAGGTGTTGAACCCGGAATCATAGCGCGTCCAATCGATGAAATCGTTGTTGCCGTAATACTCGAACCCGCCGTTGAGCAATTCGGGGTTGCTCTGGGCCGTGACCAGCTCCAGGTCGGCATCGTCAAAATTCGCCGAGCCGGATGCATTGTTGAGTTGATCCACTTCCAAAACGATCCGCGCGTAGGCAGCGCCCCAGGGGGCGATATCGCGGATGGCGTACCATTGATAATTCGTGCTGGATGTGGCGTCCACAGCCGTGAGTTGGTCGCCCTGGAGCAGATTGCCCCAGTAGTCGTGGAACTCGAGCTTGAAGGGCGCCGTGTTGCTTCCCTGGAGGGTGTCTCCTGGGCGGCTGCAGGCCCAGACCGATGCCTGCCACATCTCGCCGGCAGCGGCGGGAACATCCTGGTACAACCCGGACCAACTCGGGTTGCCATTGAACTCGCCATAAATCTGCAAGCATTGCGTGCCGCTGTGCGCGTTGTTCGTGACAGGATCGCGCAAGACGTTCGTCGAAGTCCCCACCCCGTACGAAACCCAGGCGCTGAATTGAAGTCCCTGGCCCGTTTCGAAATCACCGTCCAGCAGTTGTCGGTTCGCATTGGTGGACGACAACACTTCCATGTCCGCGTCATCGAAGTCGCAGGAGCCGGGCAACCAGTTCGTTTGCACCATCTCCAGGACCACGCGGGCGCGGCTCGTGCTCCAGGGAGCGATCATGCGGGTCGCATACCATTGGTAATTCGTGCTCGAGGCGCCATTGAGAATCTCAAGGTCGTTCGTTGCAATCAGATTGTCGTTGGTATCATAGAACTCCAATTTGAGATTCGCGATGTTACCCGGCCACAACTGGTCATAGGGTCGATTCTGAGCCCAAACACCGGCCTGCCACATCTCCATCGGTTGCGCGGGGAAATCCTGATACAGGCCGGAGTTGTCGTAGGAGGACAGTAGCGTGCCCCAAATCTGTACCGCCGATGTCCCGCTGTGGACGTTGTTGGTGATCGGTTCGTGGAATATGTTGGAATTCGTGGCGTACTGGGTCCAGTTGGGAAACGCGTAGGATGAGCCGTCCTCGAAGCTGCTGTTCAACACCGGTCGCGGGTCGTGGACGGTCAATTCCGACAGCGTCGGCGCGGTAAAATCAGCGGAGCCGCCGGCATCGTTTTGCTGGTCATAGGCCATCACGATCCTCGCTGTGGCCGTGGACGGGATCGTTCGCTTCGCATCCCGGCTTATGGCACTTGAAACAGTGATGCCCGTTGTCCTGCTTGAAGAGGCCCCATTTTTTCTTGTTGTCCAGGCAGAACGGGCACGCCGCTCCCTTCACGGTAAATGCGCCGTCGCCCATTTTGGTCATGAGCATCGGCAACGGGAGACGGTCACGCGCCGTCTGCCAGATAAGAAGATCTCGAATCACTTGGCTTTTCCCAGAGGGAGTGGCGGCGGCTACGAATTCGGTCATGCGGTTATA
>CAZAQZ010000039.1:0-12554 GCA_964487175.1 uncultured Verrucomicrobiota bacterium
AGGGAACGCCCTGGCAGAACGAGGCTCTTGTACGTTGGACAGTTTTGTCGAGACAGGAAGGGGCGGCTGCCTTGACCGCACCCCAGCCTGAAACCGGCCTGCTGAACCTGGGCACAAAGACCCCTATTTCGGCTACTGGAACTTTACGGTAAGCGGCTGAATTAGAGAGGATTGCGCCCATGGAAAAAGCAAGTTTTCTTGCTTGACAGTTTTTCCCTCTGGTTTAATACTCCCCGCAACTCGAAAGAGTCCTGCCGACGGGGGGATGGCAGGCCGACGGATGCACGACGATGTTGGGGAAGGCCCCGAGTAGAGTTGGATCGCCGCACTTTTGCAGCACAGCAGCGCCGTACGGGATTTGTTGAAGATCGCTCAAGGAATGTGGGTAAGCACGTCTGATCAATTTACTTGGAGCTTGTGAGGAGTTGCTCCGGGGGACGTACTGAATCAGCAAACGCAAACAAAGGAGGACACAGTGAAGAAAGTATGGCTAGTGGTTGCGCTGGTGACCCTGGGGGGATTGACCAGTAAAACTTACGCCGACGTTCAGAATATCCGGCTGAGTGGGGATATTCGTATTCGGGGATATTACCTGGACAACACGGATCCGTCCGACCAGGGGAATGAGTCGTTTATTTCCCAGAGGACACGGGTTTCCGTTGAAGCCGACTTGGAAGACCATGTGCTGGTTGTGGTGACGCTCCAGGCAGAAGGAGAATGGGGCGCCAACAACGACTCAGCTTCGAGCAACTCGGGTGCGGGAGTGGCGAATGCCAGTGCGATCAGCCGTCGCTGGGCTTTGGGCGTCTCCGAAGCTTACGTTCAAATGAATGAGGTGTTCTACACGCCCGCGACGCTCAAGCTTGGCCGCCAGTACCTCAACTATGGCCACGGGCTGATCCTCAGCAGCGTCGAGCAGGAATACAATTATGACGCCGCGCGGCTTGTGTTGGATTACTACCCACTCACGATCGACTTGGTCGGTGCTGAAATCGTCAACAATGCAGCCTTTGGCCCCGGCGATAGCCATGGTGGATCAGACTTGCTATTTGTCAACGCTCGCTACGAGATGACAGATTCCGTGATCAAGAATGTGGAGGCCTACTTCGGCTGGCTGTCGCAAGCCTCGGCCGGCTCGGGCGCTAACACACGGGTTCCTCCGTCGAATGGCGCAGCAGACGCTTCACCTTGGATTATCGGTGCGCGCACAGATCTTCAGCCGTCCAACGGCTTTCAGATCTGGGCTGAAGGCGCCTATGAAGGCGGCGCAGACGGTTCCCCAGGCGTGGCCGCCAAGAACATCAGCGCCGGCCTGCTGAACCTCGGGGGCCGCTTCACGATGAAGGACACCCAATGGTCGCCCGCGATCAATGCCAATTATATCTACGCCACCGGCGGAGGCCAGAATGGCGAAGGGAACTTCCGTCCATGGTTTGATTACGCGGATGGCTACAATGGCTATCTGTTCTGCCCCGCATTGTCGAACATCCAAATCTTCAACGTGGGCGCCTCGGTCAAACCTTATGAAAATACGACCCTGTCGTTGCAGGGCTACTACTACTTGAAGGCTGATAGCGATACAACCGCCGGAAGCAATGCAAATGTTGACTTCGGCGGGCTTGCTACGGGTGCTACGGGACCCAGTAGCGGAATCGGCTGGGAGTTTGACGGAATTGTCGGGTATGACTACAGCAAGGACGTTCGTTTGCAACTCGTCTACGGTGTATTCGTCCCAGGCGGTGCCTACCAAAAGGCTGGCGACAGCGTCACGTCCCAGGAAGTGCGTGGCGAAGTCAACGTCAAGTTCTAATCAAGGCGTAGAACGTACTTAACAGAGGGCCCCCTGAGAACTCAGGGGGCCTTCTTTTTTGCTGAACGATCTGTTTATAGGCATACTGTCTGTCGGACATGGCTGAAGAGGTTTTCGATATCGTGAACGACCAGGACGAGGTCATCGGCCTCGCCCCGCGTGCGGAGGTGCATCGTCAGGGACTCAAACATCGCGCTGTCCATGTCTTCGTATTCGACGAGACGGGTCGGCTGTTCATCCAGAAGAGATCGACCGGCAAGGACACGTTTCCCGGTCGTTTCGATTCCAGTGCTTCCGGCCATGTCGACAGCGGCGAAGACTATGATGCCTGCGCTGTCCGCGAATTACAGGAAGAACTGGGGTTATCCGTCCCTGTTGAACGTCTGCGCAAGCATTTCAAGATTGATGCCTGTCAGGAAACTGGCTGGGAATTCGTCTGGGTCTACAGCCTTCAGGGCACCCTCCACCCGACCATCAACACTTCCGAAATAGAGGGCGGTGAGTTTCTTGAAGTGGCGGCCGTCCGCAAGTTGATCGCCGGGCATCCCGACCAGTGTGCGCCCTCGTTTCGTCGCATTTTTCAGGAAGTCCAGTCACGGGGATTGTTTCCACCTGTCCCTTAAACGTCACCACAAACCGTTGCAATGTGGCGGTGTTTTTCGTATACAAAGTCCGCGAAAGAGAAGGAATCAGGAGAACGCCATGCCAACGGTCGAGTTTTTGAACGCCGGTAAGAAAGTGGATTGCGGCCAGTACGCCAACCTCCGCAAGGTGGCGTTGATGAATGACGTGGACGTGTACAAAGGGATCGACCGGCTCGCCAACTGCCACGGCAACGGATTGTGTGGCACCTGCGTCATGCAGATTGTCGAAGGCTTGGAGAATCTTTCGCCGAAAACGTTGCGCGAACAATTCAAACTCAAGGGCAAACCGGCCAGCTACCGGCTGAGTTGCCAATGCCGGGTAATGGGCGACGTCGTGTGCATCACCGCGCCTGCAATGGACGAGGAAATGGCCGCCAGCGGCGCGAAAGCGTAGCCCCTAAACGTCTGGCTTGCCAAGCCGGACGCGTTGACGGTAGACTTGCAACCGTTTCGTAGATTCCCGTAGGTAAACATCAGCCATGACGCCTGCAACCAGCTTAAAGGAAATCACCAAGAACCTCCACGGCTGGGCAAGCTTTCATCCACAATGGAAAGTTGATTTCGACAGCTACGCGCTCAAAACGCCCGAAGGCGTCGTTTTCATCGATCCCCTCAAGCCGGATCCCGAGGTGCTCAAGCAGATCGAATCGCTCGGTGAACCACTGGCTATTTTTTTAACCAACGCCCATCACGACCGGGACGCCGACTGGTTTCGCAAGCAATACGGAATTCAGATCTACGCCCACGAAAAGGCCAAAACCGAGTGCGACACGAAGATCGACGTCCTGGTGATGGACGGGGAAAAGTTGCCGGGCGGCATCAAGGTCATTCCCCTGCCGGGCACCGCCGCCGGGAGCGTGGCCTTTTATAGCAAGCAAAGCGGCGGCATTGTCCTCATCGGCGACGCAGTTCTGAACAGCCCGGACAAGGGGCTATCCTTGCTGCCGGATGCGTATGTGGAAGACAAGAAGGAAGTCTTGCGCTCGCTGCGGGAACTGCTCACACTCGATTTCAAGATCGCCACATTCGCCCATGGCGACCCACTAGCCAAGGACGCGAAGAAAAAACTCACGAGCTTCCTGAAGAAACCCAAGCGCTGACGTGTTCATCGATTGGTATCTCGGCTTCATCCCCTGGCGACATAGAGCCCTCGTCCACAAAACCCCGGCTCACTGTATTGCACGGCAAGGCCCGCTAATTCGAATGCCCGGAGCATTTCTTCCCGGGAGAACAGTCCCAGTTCGTGCCGCTCAACTTCGTACCGAATTCCATCGGGCGTACCGATCAGGTAATAACAGGTGAAGCTTGAGATTGATCCCTCTCTGCCGCAGAACCCCATCCTGACGATGTGACAATTGTCGCGCTCAGCAGTGTGGACACTGATTTGACCAACGTTCCAAACTTCCGGCACAAGCCAGGGTTCGACCACGATGACTCCGTCGGTGTTCAGATGGCGTTTGAAGCACATCAGGGCCTTGGCGACATTCTCGATGGTCTTCGCATAACCGATGGAGCTGAACAGACACAGAATCACATCGTATTTCCGGTCGAGGCTGAAATCGATCATGTCTGCGCAAACGTAGTTCCTGCCCGGGTTCTTCTTCCGGGCGATCGCTACGAACGACTCGTTGATATCAATCCCATCCACATCGTACTGGTTTCCCAAGTGATGGTCATGTTCGCCGGTGCCGCATGCCACGTCCAGCACGGTTCGCGCGTTGGGATGAAGGCTGCGCAGGAGGTCAATGACCGTGCGAGATTCCTTCGCATAGTCTTTGAAGCTGTAAACAAGATCGTACCAGTCCGCCGTTTTCGAAAACATAGTCTCCTCCCCGTTGCAGAGAGAACCTGCCCGATCAGGCCGGCGCCAATCCAAAGTTGGCCTGGCACAACTCCCCGATCTGGGCCAGTTCTTCACTCGTGAGGTCGGGCGTATCGGGAGCGGCGGCAAATTCCGCAAGCTGTTGGTCGTTGTAAATATTGGGCAACACCGACGCGATGCTCGGTTCCGACAGGATGAATTTGATCGCCGCTTGCGCCAGGGTGCGCCCTGTCCCCTTGATCAGGAACGACAGCGTCTCCACCTTCTTCAGTCCGTCCACCAGCCAGGCCTTGCGCTTCTCATCGTCCGCGACCCGGAAACTGCGGTGATCGTCCTTGCTGAATTGCGTCTTCTCCGTGTACGCGCCCTCCAGCAGACCCGAACAATGGGGCACACGTGTGAAGACCGACGCCATGTGTGCCCGCGCGACGGGGAACATGGGCGCGCCGATCATTTGTTCAAACAAATTGTAGATGATCTGCACGTGCGCGCCGCGTTCCTGGATGGCGGCAACGCCTTCGTCCACCTGCCGCTTGTCAATGGCTGGGCCGAGGGCCACGCCGAATGTCCGGATTTTGCCCTCGTCGCGCAGCGCGTGCAGGGTCTCGAACAGTGCGTCGTTGCGGATCGCATCGATTCGTGGATTGTGAAGCTGGTAGAAATCAATGCGGTCGGTCTTCAGTCGTTGCAGGCTCCGCTCGCAGGCGAGACGAATAAAATCCGGCGACCAATTCTGCGGCCGCTCCCGCTGACCGGGTTGCACGCCGGGATGATTGTAAAAGTCGTAACCGAATTTCGTCGCGATGACGATCTGGTCGCGCCGGCCTTCGAACGCCTGTGCCAGCAGGACTTCGCTCTTGCCGTCGCCGTACACGTCCGCCGCATCGAAAAAATTCACTCCCAGATCAAGGGCGCCCCGCAGCAGCCGCACGCCGGTGTCGTAATCATGGTCGGGCACTCCCCACATTTTCGTGCCGACGGTCCACACACCAAATCCCACTTCCGAGACGTTCAGGTTGGTATTTTGAAGAGAGCGATATTTCATGGCCTACGGTTTTCCTATAGCCTCAACCATCGTCCCGCGCAAGCGCTGGCGTCCATCCCTCAATCAGCGGGTCGTTCCGGATGGCGCGGATGGGGGTGTTGCTGGCACAGTCGGGGCGGCGCCTGCGCGTGGCATCACCAGTTGCTGAAACGCCTGTTGCCATGTCTCGGCGGGATTCGTCACCCTTGGGATGTCGCTCCAGAACCCGTTGAACAGCGGCCCTTGCGGCGGCCGGTAAATCCACGTGCTGCCTTCCTTGGTGTCCACCAGGAACAACACCGAGCCGCGTTCGCCCTCCGAGGTGACAACCACCTGGTATCGTCCGACCTCAGGAGCCGGAGCGACCGGCGCCACCGGGGCCGGTTGAGAGCAGGAAACTGTTCCGACCAGGCCGATGGCCACAGCGCCCAGTTTGAATGCGGAAAAACCGTTCTTCATTGATGCGATCCTTTTGATGATGACAGGCAACCGCCGTCGTCGCGCAGTTTTGTAACAGCCACTGACGCGTGCTGTCAAGCAGGCTGATTCACCGGGAGGACGAGGGCAACAGCGAACATAACGAGTCGTTCCGATTTTGGGGGTGGACAGGGCAAATCAAATGCGTTAAATAACTTTGCACATGCAAGTCTCCCTCGACATCGCGTTTAAGGAATGGGCCGTCGTCGTCGACGCGCTGGGCAGAGGCGAGCAGATCCTGATTCTTCGCAAGGGCGGCATCCGGGAGGAGCGCGGCGCGTTTCACGCCGATCATCCTCAATTTTGGCTGTTCCCCACCCAATTTCACGAGGCGGAACGCTCCATTATCCCTTCCAAGCGGCCTGCCTTGCAGGACATCGCCTCACGGATGGTCAAGGACGCGGTCGATATCGAATTTCTGGCAGTGACGGACACCGTGCTGCACATGACCGACATCAACGTCCTCGGACGGCTTCAGGGACGGCATATTTGGGCCGGGCAGGTGTTGCGGCAGCGGTTTGAGTTTGGCCGCGAACCCGGGCTGCATGCGCTGATCACGCGCGTCTATCGGCTCGCGTCGCCGCAGCGGTTTCCGATGCGCGACGGTTACGGCGGTTGCAAGAGCTGGTTGCAACTGGAACGGCCCATCGCGGCGGAGGTAACGCCGGTGCTTGCTGATGCCGAGTTCGCGGCGCAGCGGGATGAACTTTGCGAATTGATTGGGGACCATGCCCTCGCTCATTCATAAACGCCCGGACGGGACGGAGAAGACACTCGAGTTTGGGAGCAAACCTCTCATCGTCGGGCGTCTGGCTGAATCTGAAATCCAGGTTCGCGACACGTTCATTTCGCGCGTGCACTGTGGAGTCAATTACGCCAACAGCCAATTCATCCTCAAGGACCTGGGCTCCACCAACGGTACGTATCGCAACGGCGCGCGCGTGTTCGAGTGCAATTTGACAAGCGGCGACAAAATCCAGGTCGGCAACACGACGCTCGTGTTCGAAGTGGACAGCGGCTCCGGCAACGGCATCCTGCGCCAGGTGCCGCAGATGATTGCCCCGCCACGAACGATGGGCACGCCGGCCCCCTTGCAGTCCACCGCCAAACAGGCAACCCTGGAGGTCGGGAGTCGCGTCAAGCCGACTGGACCGTCGACGGGTGCCGCGACCGGGTAGATCGAACCCCGTTTTCTCCTTATGAAACCAGCGCCAACAATCGCGCTCCTCGCATCGGTTACTCTCGCACTTGCTGTGGGTTCGCCCCGGAGCCTGTGCGCGCAACAGGCCACTTCGCCTGCTTCGACCTTCTCGGACGCCGGAGGTGACGAACAAACGCCGGCCAAACGGCCGTCGCCGTTCGCCAAGGGGACGATTCTGGAGATGGATCCCCGCTCACAATCGTTCGCGCTGGATACACCGGACGGAGTTCGCACGTTTGTATGGACCGTCCACACCTATGTCTATCGCGGCAAGGAAAAACTCTCGATGGAGAAACTCCATGTGGGGGACCACATCAAGCTTTCGTTCACCACAAACGACCACGGTAAGCCTGAGGTGAAACGGATCAAGGTGGACCCGATCAGTCCGGAGACCCAGACGAACCAGCAGGCGGAAGTCGTCAAATAGCAGGCGCGCGCCCGCCGTCTTCTCTACCGGGTTCACACGGGCGCGGCCGATGAATGAACGGTGAGAGGATGATCGCTGGCAATTCCATGCACGTGGCCTTGACGGTCGCCGGATCGGACAGTGGTGGCGGCGCGGGCATCCAGGCCGATTTGAAAACGTTTCACGCGCTGGGTGTGTTTGGAGCCAGCGCGATCACCTGCATCACCGCTCAGAATCCACGCCGCGTCAGTGCCGTACAGGCGGTTGACCCGCGCATGGTCGGCGAACAGATCGAGCGCGTCCTCGAGGCCTTTCCTGTCGCTGCAACCAAGACCGGAATGCTCTACGACGCAGCCATCATCGAGACCGTTGCCGCCGTGTTTCGCAAACGGAAAATCAAATCGCTGGTGGTCGATCCCATCATGGTGTCCAGCAGCGGCGCGCGGTTGTTGAAGAAGGATGCCATCGCCGTGTTCAGGAAGAAATTGTTGCCCCTGGCACGCGTTGTCACCCCGAACCTGAGCGAGGCTGAAGTCCTTTCGCGAAAGACGATCCGCACGTTGGATCAAATGCGCACGGCCGCGCGGGAGTTGGTAGAGGAGTTTGGTGTGCCGGTCCTGGTGAAAGGTGGACACTTGAAGAGGGCGCGGCGAGCGGTGGACGTCTTATTTGATGGACGGGAATTTCATGAGCTCACCACACCGATGGTGCCAAACATCAAAACGCACGGAACCGGTTGCACCTTTTCTGCAGCCATTACAGCCAACCTGGCGCTCGGCCACGATTTGAGAGAGTCGGTTCGCCGCGCCAAGTTGTTTGTCACACACGCCATTCGCCATGCCGTTCGAATTGGAAATTATCACGCGCTGAGAATATGAAACGACCGCTCGCGGGGTTGGTTGTCGTTTACGCCTCCGGGATCTGGGTCGGCTCGCTGCTTTTGTGGCCGCAGCAGTGGTTGTTCGTTTTGGTGGTCGCATTGTTCGTGGCCTTTCTGCTCGTGTGTCGGACCCGGTTCGCGTGGGGTTTGCTGATGGCGCTCGTGTTCGCATCCGGGATGCTCGCCTACCGTCACGCGACGACCGCGTCATCACCCGATTCGGTTGAACGAATTCTGGGACTGCGCGACCAGAATGCCGGGCTGCGCGGCACAATCATCAGCGATCCCGGCTATCGCTCCAACGATGTCACCGACACCAGCCCGATGCCGCCCGACCGGCACAATTTCCGGTTGAAGCTCGCGGCCGTGATGCACAACGGACAGTGGCAGCCTGCGGAAGGCGTCATTTACATGTTCGTCAGCGATGCCCGTGACCAGGAACCGTTGCACTACGGCGATGCGATCGAGTGCTCGGCGGTCCTGCATGTGCCGCCCCCCCAGCGCAATCCCGGGACGTTCGATTGGCGCGGCTGGCTCGCGCGCCAGGGCATTCCGTTCACCGCGACGCTGGGGAAATCCGATTCCTGTTCGATTGTCGCCCGCGACCGCGGGAACCACATCATCGCGTTGTCACTCCGGTTGCGGGAACGTTTGGAGAACGCATTGCGTCTTGGTTTTGAAGACGAGCCGAAACTGACGGGCGTCCTGGCGGCGATGGTGATTGGCGAACGCGCCGGTATTCCGCCCGACACCTACGAGGATTTTCAGCGAGCGGGTGTGTTCCATGTGTTTGCGATCAACGGATTGCACGTCGGGTTGGTTGCGGCCATCATCATCCTGTTTCTGCGCACGGCGCGATTTCCCCGCCGGTGGCGCGGCCTCGTGGCGATCCCGCTGCTGGTGCTGTACGTGTTTGCGACGGGCGCGCATCCGGGCGCGGTGCGCGCCCTAGTGATGGCCGGCGTCTGGTTGATCGGCTGGATGCTGGTGCGCCCGACGGATTTGCTGAGCGATCTGGCCGCGGCGGCGCTGATCCTGCTGGTGTGGCGGCCGACGCAATTGTTCGACAGCGGATTTATTCTCTCGTTCACAGTCGTCGCGGCGATTGTGGTGGTGACGCCACGGATTGAAGAGAAGCTGAGTCCACTCGCCGCGCCGGATCCATTCCTGCCGCGCCAATACGTTTCGAAGTGGCGCGAGCGGGCCGATGTGTTGCTGACGTGGGTTGTCCGGCTCTCGAGTTGTTCGGTGGCGGCATGGGTGGGCTTAATGCCCTTGCTGGCGGTGTACTTCCATTTGTTCACGCCGATCAGCATCGTGACGAACCTGCTGGTGATTCCGCTGCTGAGCGTGATCATCGCACTGGGAATCACCGCGACGATCGCGCACGCAGTGTGGCCGTGGCTGACGCTGACGTTGAACAATGCGACGTTTCTTTTGCTCCAGGTGATGCTGCGCGGCGTCGAGTGGCTGGAGAAGGTTCCTTATGGTCATCGATTTGTGCAGGCGCCGCCATGGTGGATCATCATCGGTTATTACGCCATCGCGATCCTGATCATCAACCGGCAGATCCCCTGGCGGACGCGTCGCTGGATCGCGATGGCGGCAATCCCCGCGTGTGCTGCCGTTGTGATCTTCATGGCGTGGCCGCGCGATGCGGTGGACGTGACGGTGCTGGATTTGAACGACGGCATGTCCGTGTTTGTGAATGTCCCGGGGCGTGATGGTGCGTGGTTGATTGATGGCGGGGCCGATTGGAGCGGGCGGCGCGTCCTCATCCCCTTTCTGTGCGCGCAAGGGGTGAATCGTCTTGGTGCGCTGGTGCTGACGCGCGGGGACAAGGCGCATGCCGCCGGGTTGACCGAGGTGGCGCAGGAGATTCCGGCGGCACAGATCATCGAAAGCGGCGTGTCCGGGCGGTCAAAGTTTTACACGCAGTGGCGGGACGCGCTCCATGAGATGCAGATTATGCCTCGCACCGTTCGAGCCGGCGATGAGATGTCGATTGCCGGCAAGGTCAAAGTGCGCGTGCTCAATCCGCCGCGCTCCGCGATCTCCGAGCGCGGTGACGAGAATGCCCTCGTGTTGTTGCTGGAGTTTGGTGCGACGCGGTTGTTGCTGATGTCAGACGCGGGTGAATCCGTCGAGAACCAGTTGCTTCGGAGCGGAGAAGATTTGCATGCGCAGATTATTGTAAAAGGCCGTCCCGGCAAGGGCCCCTCGTGCACGGACCGGTTTTTGGATGCTGTGCATCCTGAACTGGTTGTGCAATCGGTCAATACGTTCCCGAGCGACCGGTATTTGCAGCCCGATTTGCGCGAGCGTCTGCTGCACCACGGCATCCCCCTGGATCGGACGGACGAAACTGGCGCGGTGATCATCCACATCACCCGTCAGGGCCATACGATCCGGACATGGCTGCGATGATTCGGGCTTGTTGTCGTCGCGGGCCGCCGGTAATACTTGCCCCATGATTGTGATCATCAATGGACGTGTCATCGGACCACACGCGATTTTGGAACAGCATTGCGTCGTCATTGAGGGAACGGCTATCAAACAGATTGTGCCGACGGCGCAGGTGATGCGGCCCGAAGAGGCACAGGTGATTGACGCGGCGGGCGGATTTGTCGCGCCGGGTTTTGTCGATCTCCACGTGCACGGCGCATTGGGCCGGGACACGATGGAAGGGAGCGTCGAGGCGCTGGCGCAGATCGCGAAATTCCATGCCAGCGGCGGCACAACGGCGATGACACCGACGACGGTCACGCATTCGCCGGAAAAAATCAGCGCGACACTCGAGGCGATTGCGCAGTCGGTCGGACACGACTTTGGCGGGGCGCAGATTCTGGGCGCGCACGTGGAAGGGCCGTATATTTCCCGCGAAAAGAGCGGAGCACAAAGCGCGTCGTTCGTCCGGAATCCGGATCCAGCGGAGTATGCAAGCTGGCTCGAGTGGGACGGGTTGGTGACGCAGATGACGCTGGCGCCGGAACTACCGGGCGCGCTGGAGTTGATCGATGCGTTGCTGGAGCGGGAGATCATCCCGAGCGGCGGACACACAGCGGCGGCTTGTGAGCAGGCGAAAGCGGCAGTGGACCGTGGATTGTGTCAGGCGACACATTTGTTTAACTGCATGTCGTCGACCGTGAAGAAGGGCGCGTTTCGAATCCCGGGCGCGCTGGAGATTTTCCTGGCCGAAGACCGTGTCATGGTGGAGCTGATCGCCGATGGCAAACACGTTCATCCTGAGTTGATGAGACTTGCCGTGAGGGCGAAGGGCGTGGACAGGGTTTGCCTGATTACCGACGCGACCGCCGGGACGGGACTGCGGGAAGGGGAGGAATTTCAAGTGGGCGACGTGCGCGGGGTTGTGCGGGACGGCGTCGGCATGATCATCGGCGAAGAAGCCATGGCGGGCAGCGTTTCGACCATGATCCAGATGGTGAAAAACGCGGTCGAGACCGCGGGGGTGTCGTTGGTGGACGCGGTGCGCATGGCGAGCATGAATCCGGCGCGCGCGCTGGGATTGAGCGGCCACAAGGGAAGCATCGAGCCGCGCAAAGACGCGGACGTCGTGATTTTTTCACCCGCCTTCGAAGTGCAGAAGACGCTGGTGGGCGGACGAGTTGAGTTTGACCGCCGAGCGGAATAAGAAGGAACTGATGATAGCTATCACAGGGGCAACTGGATTTGTTGGAAGCGAAGTTGTGAAACAGGCGCGAGCTGACGGTCATCCCGTGCGGGCGATTGTGCGCGATCCGCAACGGGCACAATGGCTGACCGACGAGTACGGCGCGGAACTGTTTCACGGCAACGTGTTGTACGGGCCGTCACTCGAGGGATCGATGACGGGAGTGCACTGCGTCATTCATCTGGTCGGCATCATCAACGAATGGAGAGAGAGCACCTTTCAGCGCGTCCACGTCGAGGCCACGGTCAATGTGCTGGAAGCGGCGAAGAAGGCCGGCGTGAAACGCTACATCCACATGAGCGCGCTGGGCACACGCGCCAATGCCCGCAGCCGTTATCATCAAACCAAGTGGGGCGCCGAAGAAGCCGTTCGCAAAAGCGGATTGGCCTGGACCATTTTCCGTCCCTCCATGATTTACGGGCCGCACGACATCTCCATCAACGTGCTGGCCAAACTGCTGCGTCGTTCGCCTTTCATGCCGGTCTTCGGCAGCGGCAACGCGAAGATCCAGCCGGTTTCGATCGAGAACGTCGCCAAAGCCTTCGTCGCGGCGATCAAGAATGACGAGACCATCGGCAGGACATACGATCTGTGCGGGC
>CAZAQZ010000040.1:0-12444 GCA_964487175.1 uncultured Verrucomicrobiota bacterium
GGCTCTTGCGTGTATGGCCGCAACGCGCTTGGCCACACGGCCCGTGCGGGTGGTAGGGGACATCTGCTGGGCGACCACGGCAGTGGCTACTGGATTGTGATGGAGTACTTGCAATCGTCCCTTCGTGATTACGACCGCACGGCAAAATGTAACCGGTTCCTCCAAAATGTGCTGCGTCGTCTCAGCCTGAATTCTCCCGATCAACTCGTCGACTGGATTCAGACCGCTCGAAAACCCGAAGTTTCCGCCCTGGCGTCTGAAGTGGGTGGGGGAAATAGGGTCGTGTTGCGGGAGGCGGCGCGTCATTTGGCGGACGACTGCATCCTGGTTGCGAAAAAATTGCGTCTCACGGCACCGGAGATCGCGTTGGCGGGAGGAGTGTTCGCGAATCATCCAGCACTATTCAGATTCACTGCGCGTAGAATCCTACACTTGCTGCCGGGCGCACGTGTCTTTAGATCGAAACGCGAATCGGCAGTAGGTACATTGGTCCTGGCTGGTTGGGAAGGTGGGGGCGCTATCGTGCCCGCTCAACAGAAGCTTAGGACGATCGCCTTGACCGAGCAGCGCAATCCGCGGACGACGGATTTGCACAAACGATCAGTCCCGCACCTCGTCGACACCATGCTCGGCGAAGAAGCTCGTGTAATTCCAGCATTACGAAAGAACAAGCGGACAATCGAGCGGGCGGTCAATTCCATCGTGGCTGCATTCAAACGGGGAGGGCGGTTGTTGTACGTCGGCGCAGGCACCAGCGGAAGGCTGGGTGTCCTCGATGCGAGTGAATGTCCGCCGACATTCTCAACCGATCCCAGGATGGTGCAGGGAATTATCGCAGGCGGAGCGCCGGCGCTGCATTCCCCCGTCGAAGCCGCTGAGGACGATCCTGCAGAGG
This sequence comes from uncultured Verrucomicrobiota bacterium, assembly GCA_964487175.1. Taxonomy (GTDB): domain Bacteria; phylum Verrucomicrobiota; class Verrucomicrobiia; order Palsa-1439; family Palsa-1439; genus CAWFPN01. The sequence continues at coordinate 896 of CAZAQZ010000040.1, forward strand.
GCGCCGAGGCAATGCGGCATCGCGGGGTGGGCCGCAAGGACGTGGTTGTCGGGATTGCGGCGAGCGGTTCGACGCCGTTCGTGCTGGGTGCATTGGACGAAGCAAAGACGCGCGGTGCAAAAACCTTTTGTCTTAGCTTCTCTCCGCCGCCAAACGACAAGCATGAATTGCTCCTTTTCAACACGGGGCCGGAAATCATCACCGGTTCAACTCGCCTGAAGGCAGGCACGGCGACCAAGCTTGTGTTGAATATGCTGACCACGATTTCGATGATTCGGTTCGGTAAGGTCGTGAGTAATCTCATGGTTGACGTGAAACCGACAAACGAGAAATTGCGCGCACGCGCCTGTCGGATCGTCGCCATGCTGCTGAATTGCACGGAAGAGGAAGCGCGGCGGCGGTTGGTTCGGTCGGGTTGGAACGTGAAACGGGCCTTGCGATGAGACGATTGCTGCTCAGCTTCATCTTGCTGGCGGGCTGCGCGCCGAAGCAGTCGGGCGACAAGATTGAGATCACGTACCAAACCATCGAAACGCTCCCCGAGCAGCAGGCGATTCATCGCAAGATCGTCGGGAAGTTTGAGCGAGCACATCCGGGCGTTCACGTGAACGTGGTGTACGACACGTCAAAGTTTCAGAAGCTGAATATCGAACTGGCCGGCGGCGCGGCACCCGACGTGTTCTATTACATCGTCGACCGGTTGCCCGCGCTGGCGCGACGCAATGTGTTGGATGATCTGTCGGCCGACTTCATGCCCCACGAAGCGGAATACTTCCCCGATGTCGTTGAGCCCTGTCGCATCGACGGAAAATTGATGATGATGCCGTTTCATTTCAGCACAGACGTATTGTTCTTCAATCGTGATTGGTTTGAACGGGCAGGCGAACCGGTGCCCGATGACACATGGGACTGGCAAAAGTTCGCGGATGTCGGCTCGCGGCTGGCGAAACAAAGACAATTGCCCTTTGCCACAGTGTTGCCGCGCGCGCTGCTGCTGATGCAATCGTTCGGAGGCACGATCTTTGCCAGCGAACGATGCGTCGCGAATTCACCAGAATCACTGGCGGCATTGACGTTCTACCGGTCGCTCGTGGAGATACACGTCGCTCCCACGGCGGCCAGCATGGAAGAGATGGAGGCATTCGACGGTGTGAACCTGTTCCGAAACCAAAGAATCCCGTTCTTAATCGGGCGAACGTATATGTTGACGGAATTTGACAAGGTCGGGGACTTTCGCTGGGATGTGGCGCCGGTGCCGAAGGGAAAGGTCCGCTGGTCGCGGCTGTCGGTAGGAGGCAATTGCATCTGGAGCGGGACGAAGCATCGGCAAGAGGCGTGGGAGTTTGTGGAATTCTATTCAACCGAAGGCGCGCGACTTGCCGCCGCCAGCCGCAATGCAATCCCGGCCCTCAAGTCGGCGGCGGCCACCGCCCAGTTCCCCCCTGTGATGCTGGATGCGTTGAGGTATTCGCGACTGGATAATCCTTGGGGCTACGCGTTTTGGGATGAGTTCAATCAAAGGGCGTTCGTCGAGGTTCCCGAAGCCGTGGCACTGGGAAAAACCGAGCCGACAGAGGCGTTGCGTTCCATCGACAAAATCGGGAACGGTCTGATCGCCCGCCAGTAACGTGTGCCGGGCCTGATTTTTTCCTCGCAACACGGGTCATGCGTCCTTATCTTTCGTCGGTTATGCGGATTCTCTCAGGTATACAGCCAAGCGGCAAGTTGCACATCGGCAACTACTTCGGCATGATGCGCCCGGCGCTGGAATTGGCGCAAAAGGGCGAGGCATTCTATTTCATTGCCGATTATCACGCGATGACCTCGATCACGAGTTCCGATGAACTCCGCCAAAACGTGCTCGATGTGGCCCTCGATTTCCTGGCGTGTGGTCTCGATCCGAACCGGACGGTGTTTTATCGACAGAGCGACGTGCCTCAGGTTACGGAGTTGACTTGGATTTTGTCCAATGTCACGCCGCTACCGATGCTGGAAAACGCACACAGTTACAAGGACAAGATTGCGCAAGGGTTGAAACCAAATGCAGGCCTGTTCACCTACCCGGTATTGATGGCTGCCGACATTCTCATCGTGCAGGGCGAACGCGTTCCGGTCGGCAAAGACCAGAAACAGCATCTGGAAATCGCGCGCGACATCGCAGGCGCGTTCAACCGGCAATACAGCGAGGTGTTCGTTATTCCGGAAGCGGATATCCGACCCGATGTGGCGACCCTGCCGGGCATTGACGGCCGCAAAATGTCGAAGAGTTACAACAACACGATCGAGATTTTTGGCGACGAGAAGGCCGCGAAGAAGAAAGTGATGAGCATCGTCACCGATTCGCAGCCCGTCGAAGCCCCGAAGAAGGATTTGGACAACAACATTCCGCTGCAGCTTTACAAACTGGTTGCGCCGGTGGACAAGGCTCGGGAACTGGAAGCAAGGCTCGCCACTGGCGGTTACGGGTACGGCGAGGTGAAGAAGGAACTGCAGGCAGCGTTGACGGACTATTTCGCGCCATTTCGACAGAAGCGGACGGAACTGGTGAAAAATCTGGATTATGTCCACGAAGTGCTGCGCAAAGGCGGCGACCGCGCCAACGCCGTCGCCAGCGAAACGATGGCCAAAGTGCGGCTCGCCGTCGGATTGAAGTGACCTGATGGAGTCTGATTACAAAGTCAAGCTGGAGGTCTTCGAGGGACCGCTCGATTTGCTGCTCTACCTCATTAAGAAAGAGGAGGTGGACATCTACGACATTCCGATCGAGCGCATCACGAACCAGTACATGGAATACCTGACGCTGATGCAGATGCTCAACCTGGAAGTCGCGGGCGAATTCCTCGTGATGGCAGCAACGCTGATGTACATCAAGAGCCGCATGCTGCTGCCCGTGGATCAGCAGGTCGCCGACGCCGATGAAGAGGACGGGGTAGACCCGCGCTGGGAATTGATTCGCCAGCTGGTCGAGTACAAGAAATTCAAGGACGCTGCGCTGCAACTTGGCCGCCGTGAAGAGGAGCAGTCGAAGGTATTTACGCGCCAGACGGTCGAAATTGATGTGGCCGCGAACGAAGCGCCGCTGGCCGAGGTCAGCATTTTCGACCTGATCAACGCCTTCAACGACGTGCTGAAGAAGGCGAGCGCTCGCGACGATTTCCGCGAGATCATTGAAGAACGATTTACAGTTAGCGACAAAATCGAGGAAATCCTCTATAGTTTGCGTGAGCATGCTGAAATTTTGTTTTCAGAGTTATTTGCGCAGGCCATGTCGCGGACGGAGATCGTTGTGACGTTTTTGGCGCTGTTGGAATTGATTCGGCTGAAGCGATTGAAGGTCAGACAGGAAACGGCGTTCGGGGAAATTCATGTGATTCGGGTGGCGGTATGACAGCTCAATTGAAAAACATTGTGGAAGCGTTGCTGTTCTCGGCGGAGCGACCGCTTTCGCCGAAGGAAATGCGGACGATTTTTTCGGAGGCGATCGACGAGGAAAACCCTCTTGCGGCGGAGGCGCATCGCAACGTGCGCGAAGCGCAGATTGCCGCGGCGCTGGAGGAATTGAAGGTCGAATACGATACACAGCAGCGGAGCTTCCAGTTGGTGGAAATCGCGGGCGGTTGGCGGCTGATGACGCGCTCGGAGTACGCGCCGTGGCTGAAGAAACTGCTCGATGAAGCCCGGCCGCATCGATTGTCGCAACCTTCGCTGGAGACGCTTTCGATCATTGCGTTGCGTCAGCCGATTTCGCGGGCGGACATCGCGTCGATCCGCGGCGTGGAAGTGGATGGCGTGATCAAGACATTGCTCGAACGCGACTTGATCACCATCGTGGGTCGCAGTGAAGTGCCCGGAAAGCCCCTCCTGTACGGGACGACGCAGCGGTTTTTGGAACATTTTGGCTTGCCAAGTTTGGAGGACATGCCAAAGGCGCAGGAATTACGATTGCAGGCCGCTGCGCTCAAGACGGCTGAGGCGAAGGTCGAGACGGCGGCGGCACCTAAAGAAAATGAAGGACAAGCTACAGCAAATCCGCAACAGAATTGACGAGATCGACGCCAAACTGGTGCAGTTGCTGAATGAACGCACCGAGCGGGTGCTCGAAATCGGCAAGCTCAAACACGAGACGGGAGGTGAAGTTTATTCACCCGACCGCGAGGAAGCGGTATTACGAAAGGTCGTCGAGCAGAGCGGCGGCCCGTTGCCGGCGGAATCGCTGCGGGCGATTTACCGCGAGGTGATGTCCAGCGCACTGGCGCTCGAAAAACCTCTCGTCATCGCCTACCTCGGGCCGGAGGCGACGTACTCGCACATGGCGGTGATCAAAAAGTTTGGTTCCAGCCTGCGTTACGAGCCGCTGCCCAACATCAGCGACGTATTCACTGAGGTCGTCAAGGGACGCGCCGATTACGGCGTCGTGCCCATCGAGAATTCCACCGAAGGCGCGGTTACGCACACCTATGACATGTTCGTGGACAGCGAACTGAAGATTTGCGCGCAGATCGTGTTGCCGATCCGCCACAATTTGATGGCCGCGTGTCCGCGTGACCAAATCAAGAAGCTGTATTCAATTCCCCAGGTGCTTGCGCAGTGCCGCCAATGGTTGCAGGTGAACATGCCGCAGGTCGAGATCATCGAAACGTCCAGCAGCACGCGCGCGGCGCAGATCGCTAAAAGTGAGCCCGACGCCGGGGCGATCGCCAGCGCGCTCGCGGCGGAAATCTACGGATTGACGATCCTCGACGAGAACATCCAGGACTCGAGCGAGAATTCGACGCGGTTTCTCGTCATCGGCCGCAAATATCCAAAAGCGACGGGCACCGACAAGACCTCGATCATGTATTCGGTGCAGGACCGCGTCGGGGCGCTGCACGACACGATTGCGTCGTTCAAGAAATTCAAGATCAACATGACCAAGATCGAATCGCGCCCGAGCAGGAAAAAGGCCTGGGAATACTACTTCTTTGTCGATTTCCTCGGCCACTGCGACGACGGTCGCGTCAAGAAAGCGCTGGCCGAACTGGCCAAGCACACCATGTTCGTAAAAATCCTCGGAAGTTATCCGAACGTGAATGGGTAGGTGCCTGTCGAACCAGATTTGGAGTACTTCGACAGGGGGTTGGCATGGAGCAACCGGGGATTACCGACTTCTGGTGTGATTTGATTTGATGGTGGTTTATTCATGCCCGTCATACCCGACAGGTCAAACACGCGAATGAGGCGGTTTCTGCTCGCCGGCCTTTTCGGAGCTATCCATACAGCTGTCTTTGCATTTGTCGCCGTCACTGTGGCAACGAGCAGGGACCCGGAGGCTTCCACGGCCTACTCGATCTTCATCCCGCTGGATTATCCCGTTTCCCGTCTGTATCAGCTTCCAATCTTTGTTTCATCGACTGCGGTGATGCCTGTGTTGGGTGGTTTGTTGTGGTTGCTCTACGGGTTCGTTCTTCAGAGCTTGTTTTCAATCCGCAGCATTTCGGGTCTTCGTCGATTTGGGGTCGGTCTTTTGCTCCTGGGCCTCCTCTGCGTGTCTCCTGACATCTACTTAAAGTCGCTGCCGCGGTGGCAAGAGCATTGGTACCGGGGGACGGTCGCCCGCAACGCAAATGATTTCGACAAGGCAATCGAGCATGTCTCTGAAGCCGTCCACCTTTCCTCCCGGGACAACCCGAATCTGGACGGGATGTGGGATTACTTGGGTCGCCTTTACGTGGAACAGAAGGACTACCCGCAAGCCGAACAAGCCTTCACCAACGCCCTGGCTGCCGCCGCAGCCAAAGCAAATTCACGCCCCATCGATTTGCTCAATGCGTACAATGAATTGGCCGGATTCTACCGGCGCACGGGTGACAGGCGCCACGAGAAGGAATGTCTTCGGAAGGCGATCGGGTTCACCCGCATCGTGTATGAGGGCGACTCGGCGCAGGAAGCGGATTGCTGGCATCGGTTGGCCGAGATTGCGCATGAAGAAGGGAATTCGGCAGAAGCAAACCCAATGATGGAACAAGCCATCGGAATGTATTCGAGCACGGACCAAAATGCGGACTCATGGATGCTCGATTACATGAAGGTTCAGTTCAGCAAATGGACGGGAAGTGACACACGTGTCAAGTCGCCTGGGCGATAAAATTGGCCCGCTCTGTTGTCACAACCGTGGTAGGCTGTCGGAGTCATGAACTTTTCATCAATTGCCAATCAATACGTCTGTGACGTGCCGGTATATGAGCCAGGGCGGCCCATTGAGGAAGTGGCGCGGGAGCTGGGTCTGAAGCCGGCGTCAATCATCAAGCTGGCTTCCAATGAGAATCCGCTCGGGCCTTCGCCCAAGGCCGTGGTGGCGATGCGCAAGGCACTGGCCACGTCGCACCTGTATCCGGATGGCGGCGGTTTTTATCTGCGGCAGGTGCTGGCGAAAAAACTCGGTGTCGAGATGGACAACCTGATTTTTGGCACTGGCTCGAACGAGGTCATCGAATTCCTGTATCACGCGTTTGTCGGTCCCGGCGACGAAATCGTGGCGGGCGATCGCGCGTTCGTCATCTACATCATCATGGCCAAAATGTTTCAGGCCAAATGTATCGAGGTGCCCTTCATCGGTCACACGCACGACTTGAAAGCCATGCGCGGAGCCATCACGTCGAGGACGAAGCTCGTGTTCATCGCCAACCCGAACAATCCGACCGGGACACGTGTCAGCAACGCGGAGCTTGATGAATTCATTCGCAGCCTGCCGCCGCACGTCATCGCGGTGCTGGACGAGGCGTACATTGAGTTCCTTGACGATCCGCCGTCAACGGTCGAGTACGCCATGAAACACAATGTCGTGTTGTTGCGCACGTTCTCCAAAATTGTCGGCTTGGCCGGATTGCGCATCGGCTACGGCGTCGCGCAGAAGGAATGCATCGCCTTGATGCAGCGGGTGCGGCAGCCGTTCAATGTCAATGCGATCGCGCAAGCCGGCGCTCTGGCGGCGTTGGGCGACACGGCGCACATTCGCAAGACGAAGACGCTCACGCAGCGCGGACTGGTTTATTTGTACAAGGAATTCAAGCGGCTGAAGCTGGAATACGTGCCGAGTTGCGCCAATTTTGTGCTTGTCAATGTGGGCGATGGCGACGGAATATTTCGCGGGTTGCAGCGGCGAGGGGTCATTGTCCGTCCGATGCGCGGGTACAAAATGCCAGCGTGGGTCCGTGTGACGGTCGGGCTTCCCGAAGAGAACCGGAGATTTATCGCCGCGCTGGAGAAGGAATTGAAGGCATCATGATTATCATTTGCAAACCGGAAGCCACCGACCAACAGATTGCCCACATCGAAGAGGCGATTCGCAGTTGGGGACTAAAACCCCACACCAGCCGCGGCGTGGAACGCACTGTCATCGGCATCATCGGGCCCGAGGACGTCGCCCGCGAAAGACCGCTGATGGCGTTTCCCGGCGTGGATTCGGTCACGCCGGTGATGAAGCCATACAAGCTGGCCAGCTATGAGTTCACCCACAAACGCACCGTGATCGACGTCAGCGGCGTCAAGATCGGCGACCAGAAAAAGGTCGTGTTGATGAGCGGGCCGTGTTCGGTGGAGAGCCGGGAACAGATTTTGGAAATTGCAAAGATTGTGAAGAAGGCAGGGGCATCAATCTTGCGCGGTGGCGCGTTCAAGCCGCGTACGTCACCGTACACATTCCAAGGATTGGGCAAGGAAGGCCTCAAGCTGCTGGCCGAGGCGCGCAATGCGACGGGGTTGCCGGTGATTACGGAATTGATGGACACGAAAGACACGGAGCTGGTTGAGCAGTATGCCGACATCATCCAGATCGGCGCGCGCAACATGCAGAATTTTTCGCTGCTCAAGGAAGTGGGCCGATGCAAGAAACCCGTGATGCTCAAACGCGGCATGTCGGCGACCGTGAAGGACGTGTTGCTGAGCGCTGAATACATCATGAGCGAAGGAAACATGAACGTCATGCTCTGCGAACGCGGCATTCGCACGTTCGAAACCTACACGCGCAACACGCTTGACCTATCCGCCGTCCCGGCGCTCAAGAAGGAGTCGCATTTGCCGGTGATCGTCGACCCAACGCACGGAGCCGGCCATCGCGACCTGATTCCCACGATGGCGTTGGCGGCAGTAGCCGCAGGCGCGGACGGCATCATGCTCGAAGTCCACAATTGTCCTGAAACGGCCCTGTCCGACGGCGAGCAAGCGTTGATGCCGGACAAGTTTGAGGCGCTTGTGAAGCAAATGCGTGCCGTCGCCATCGCGGTCGGGAAAGAGATTTAGCAGGTCTAGGGGTAAAGAGGTTCCTTGTCCTTCAAGATGCGAACACTTCCATCGCTTGAGATACGAACCTTTACGCCAGGCCCATCCGCGAGGCTCACATGATTGGTTTGAGAAGCCGACTTCGGATTCCGGCGCTCGAATTGCACGGTCCACACTGGCGTCTCGTGTTCATGCCCAATAAACTCGCAGAGCAGTTTTTTATAAGCGGCAAGGGCCGAATTTGTGTCGATGAACGACCCGGGCAGGTTTGACTCCACGTATTTGCCAGCGAGTTCAATCACATTGGCCTCTGTGTATGGCTTATTATCGTCGGGCTCCTTGTCGCTCATCAGCTCAACAGAATCTCCATCGTCCACACCCGTGGCGCGACATGGAACGTAAAACGGATTGTTATCGTCTTTGCTCAGGTAGAATCGGTATCGCTTGCCTTGCTCCAGACAGATCTCTTCGGGTCCGTTGGAGTATCTATTCGGATCTGTGTGGAAATACCGCACCACAATGAGATTGCTTATGGGATTACCCTTCAATGACTTCAGCACTTTAATCTCGGCCGAGTAGCCAATGGTGGAGATATCCCATTTGTTGCTCGTCTCGCCGTTTCGGGCGACACGGAGAACCAATCCGTTGCATACGTACGACGACTCCCCTACGAGGCTTTCTGGGGTCCACTGGCGCATTTGTCGGGCGATGCCCCCGGTTGCTAAGAGAACGAAAGCAATCGCGCAGCAAAGGATGTGTCGCATTTTCACGATTGAACCAACACCCATACCAGCAGGACTGAAGAACCGGCACAATGACAGAACGCAACCCGGTAAGCGGTGCGGCAATTGGCTTGCGGCACTGCTCGGCACAGTGTAAGAACGCGCGGGGGAACCGTTCAAGGATGGCGCTGAGCAAGAAGACACGGATCGCGGTCGCCGGTTATTTGTTTCTGCTGCCGAATTTCGTCGGCTTTCTGGTCTTCACCTCGATCCCCGTGATTGTGTCGTTGGTGCTCAGTTTTTGCAAATGGGACCTGTTCACGCCGCCGAAGTTTGTCGGGGTTCACAACTTCACCCTGTTGTTCCACGATGCGGACTTTTGGCGCTACAGCCTCAACACGCTGTTCCTGATGCTGGCCATTCCGGTGAACATGATGGGATCGCTGTTTCTGGCGATGGTGATGAATCAAAAGCTGCGCGGGATCGTTGTCTTTCGCACGGTCTATTTTCTGCCGAGCATCGTCGCGGGTGTGGGAACGTATCTGCTGTGGAAATGGATGTTCAATCCCGATTACGGGATGATCAACACGATCATCACCCACTGGCTGCCCGGCTGGTTCAATGCCGCGATGCGCCAACTCTGCGGCGAATGGCCGCCACACTGGCTGCAGTCGATGGGCTGGGCGAAACCGGCGCTGATGTTGATGGGATTCTGGACGACGGTGGGCGGCTACAACATGATTCTTTATCTGGCAGCATTGCAGGGCGTGCCGCTCGATTTGTATGAGGCGGCGGACATTGATGGTGCGAACAGATGGCAGAAGTTTTGGCGCATCACCTGGCCGATGGTCAGCCCCACAACGTTTTTCATTTTTACGATGAGCCTCATCGGCGGATTCCAAGGCGGGTTTGAGCAGGCGATAGTGATGACCGGGGGCGGACCTGCGGGCGCGACGACGACCATCAGCTACTACATCTACAATCACGCGTTTCAATGGAACCACATGGGATACGCGGCGGCGATTGCGTGGGTGCTGTTCGCGGCTGTATTCACGGCGACGCTGCTCAATTGGCGGTTCGGAGGCCGCGTGGTGCATTATTGAACCATGACGAACGCGCGCACATCGGCTTGCAAGACAGTCACGTACCTTGTGCTGGGGTTTGTGGGATTGTTCATGCTGCTGCCGTTTTTTTGGATGCTCGCCACGTCGTTGAAACCGGCGGATGAGGTGTTTACGTCCTTCGACAATCCGGTCAAAGCGTTCGTTCCCCGCCGGGTGCATACCGAGAATTACGGTCAGGTCTACGCTGCGACCAGCGCGATGGGTGGCGGGTTTGCCCGGTGGTACATCAACAGCATCCTCGTGGCGGTAGTTGTGACGCTGGGGCAGGTGACCACCAGTGCCTGCGCGGCGTATGCATTTGCCCGGTTGAAGTTTCCCGGGCGTGACAAACTGTTTCTCAGTTATTTGGGCACGATGATGATCCCGGGTGCGGTGACGATGATTCCGAATTTCATCCTCATGCGCAAGATCACCGAATGGTTGGGCGCGACTGCGCCGGCAGTTGATTGGATGCAGATGCGGCAGGTGATGTTGTTCGGGCACGTCTACGATGTGGGGCGACTGGCGGGTTTTGATTCCTATTTCGCGTTGATTGTGCCGGTGATGTTCTCGGCATATGGAACGTTCATGCTGCGACAATTCTTCATGAGCATCCCGCGCGATTTGGAGGAGGCGGCGACGATTGATGGGTGCGGGCTGTTCCGGATTTTCACACGGATCATCCTGCCGTTGAGCAGGCCGGCGCTGGCGACGTTGATCATTTTCACGTTCATGGGCAACTGGCAGAGCTTCTACTGGCCGCTGATCATGGTTTCGCAGGATTCGATGAAGACTTTGCCGCTGGGGCTGCTGACGTTTATGGGATTGTACAGCACGCAGTGGACGTTGTTGATGGCTGGATCGTTGATGATGATCGTGCCGATGATTATTGTCTTTGTCGTGGGTCAGAAATGGTTTATAAGCGGCATCCAGTTGGGCGCTCTGAAAGGCTGACAAGGAACCATCGTGAACAGCACCGTAAAAACGCCTGCCCGTGAACTTCTCCGCGAAGTGCAGCGCCGTCTGCCGGCGGGCCAGTATTTCGTCCAGGAGGCATTCACTGCCGAGCATCGGCATCCCGTCATGGTCAAGCTGGGCGAACTCCGTCCGGATACATTTTACGTCTTCGATGAAGTGATGGCCTGGAGTCTTTGTGAAGCCGTGGTGGACTGGAGTTTGCGGCGCGGCGGCGCGCGGCTGACATTGAGTTATCCTGCGTATGGAGAAGCGCAAGCCCGACAGCATCGGTTGCAACACATCGCGGGCAAGGTGGACCGAATTCGCGTTCTGGCGACCGGACGGCCGGGTGCGCCCATTCCGCAAAGCAACGGGATCGAATTTCTCAATATTTCGGGCAATCCGTTGATGTACTATCGGATCGCGATGGTTGAAGGCAGGGCGCCGATGCTGTTTATCAGTCGTGATGTGAAATGGAAACCATCGGATCGGATGCTGAGCCTCGGTTTCT
>CAZAQZ010000041.1:0-12329 GCA_964487175.1 uncultured Verrucomicrobiota bacterium
AAGCGTGGCGGCGGCCAGTTCCTGGGCTTCGGAGAGTTTCATCCGGCGGATGACCTCCTTGACGCGGAGCAGATTGGAGCCGGCGACGCTGAGTTCGTCGACGCCCATGCCGACGAGCAGGGGGACATACAATGGTTCGCCGGCGATTTCGCCGCAGACTCCCACCCAGATGTTGTTGTTGTGGGCGGCCTCGACGCAGCCGCGAATCAACCGCAAAATTGCGGGGTGGGTGGGTTCGTACAGATTGGCGACGCGTTCGTTCACGCGGTCCACCGCCATGGTGTATTGAATCAGGTCGTTGCTGCCAATGCTGAAGAAATCGACTTCCTGCGCGATCATCTCCGCCGTCAATGCCGCGGACGGGATTTCGATCATCGCGCCGATGTCGATGTTCTCATCGAACGGGATGCCTTCCTTCTTCAAGTCTTCCATGACTCCGCGGACGATGTCGTTGGCCTGGATGACTTCGTTGACGCCGCTGATCATGGGATACATGATCTTGACATTGCCTTCGGCGCTGGCGCGCAGGATGGCTCGCAGTTGCACGATGAAGATATCGGGATGGGCCAGGCAGAACCGGATGGCGCGGAACCCGAGGAACGGATTGATTTCCGAGGGCGTCATTTCCTCGCTGTGAAATTTGTCCCCGCCCAAATCGAGGGTGCGAATGATGACCGGGTTGGGCTTCATCGCGGTGGCGACCTGGAGGTATTTCTCGTACTGCTCCTGTTCGGTCGGGAAGCCTTTGCGGCCGAGATAGAGAAACTCGGTGCGGAACAGGCCGACGCCTTCCGCGCCGACATTGAGCAAACCCGTCACATCGTCGGGCAGTTCGATGTTGCCCGACACGACGACGCGATGGCCGTCCAGCGTTTCGGCGGGCAGATTGCGCAACGCGGCCTGGCGCGCCGTCACGGTGCTGCGTTTGGCGTCCAACTGGCCGTACACGAAAAGGGTTTGCTCGCTGGGTTCGACGACGAGTGTGCCGCTGTAACCATCGAGGATGGCGGTCTGGCCGTCGTGCAGGTGCTGGCTGGCGTCGCGCAACCCGACGACAGCGGGCAGGTTCATGGAGCGGGCCATGATGGCGGAATGCGACGTGTGGCTGCCGACGTCGGTGGCGAACCCGACCACGTTCTTGCGGTTCAGCGACGAGGTGTCCGATGGGGACAGGTCGTAGGCGACGAGGATCGTGTTGGGCGCCACATCTGCCAGGGTGCGATGTTCGCGGCCCAGCAGGTTGCGCATGATGCGGTGGGTGACGTCCTGGATGTCGGCGGCGCGTTCACGAAGGAATTCGTCGGGAAGCTCCTGCAGCGTCTTGACGTATTTGTCGGCGACGCTCTTGAAGATGCATTCGACGTTCTTCTTCTCCTGCGCCAGGCGGGTCATGACTTCTTCGATCAGCGCGGGATCCTCGGTGATGGAGATGTGAACGTCGAGGATGCTGGACGGTGCGCTGGAGCCGATGCCGGTGGCGATCTTTTCCTGCAACTCGTGCAGTTGCTCGCGGGTGGTGATCAGCGCCTGTTCGAACCGCGCGACTTCCTTGGGGATGTGATCGGCCGCCACATCATATTCGGGCACGGCTTCCTCGGCGATGCTGTACACGACGATCTTGCCGCGGGCCACGCCGGGGGAAACCCCGATGCCCTGGTAGACGCGTTCCGTTGTAGGTTTTTTCGCCATGATGCGGGCCGTTTACTCTTCGTTAAATTTCTGGACGAACAATTGGTCCAGCTCGCGCAGGGCCACCTCGGCGTCGGCTCCTTCCGCGGTGATCTTCAGTTTCGAGCCGTGACCGGCGGCCAGCATCATCAACCCCATGATGCTCTTGCCGTTGACCTGTTCACCGTCGCGTTCGACAAAGATGTCGCACTGGAACTTGCTGGAGACTTTGACAAACAGCGCCGCCGGACGGGCGTGAATCCCCAGCTTATTAGTGACCGTGCATTCCTTGCTTGCTCGCTTTTCGTTGGCCATGTCGCGTTGCTTCCGTGATCCTAGCATGTTTCTATCGCTGCGGCGTGCGCATTCGTTCGATCAATCGTTCGTTAAATTCGCGGGCCGCGTTGTGGCCCAGGCTCTTCAGTTTTTGATCGAGTGCCGCCACTTCGATCAACCGCGCGATGTCGCGCCCCGGCCGGACGGGAATGACGATGTGGGGCAGCGGGATGCCGAGAATCGTGTACGTCTGCCGTTCCAGGCCGATGCGGTCAACGTTCTCCATCTTGCTCCACTCCATCAGCGTGACGACGAGGTTGATGTTCTTCTCGGGCCTGACGGCCGCCACGCCGAACACGGCAGGGACATTAATGATGCCCAGCCCGCGGATTTCCATGTGGTACCGGGTCGTCTCCGACGAAGTGCCAATCAGGTCGCGACCTTCGATCAGCCGGATCCGCGTCACATCGTCGCTAACCAGGCTGTAGCCGCGCTCCAGCAGGGCCAGCACGCTTTCGCTCTTGCCGATGCCGCTTTCCCCACGAATTAGCACACCAATGCCCAAAATGTCCACCATGGAACCGAGTTCGCTGACCTGCGGGGCGAATTCCATCTCCAGCGCGATGGTCGCCGCGTTGATGAACTTCATGGTGACCATTTTCGTCTTGAACAGCGGCACCTGGCACTCGTCGCACTTGTCGAGCATGAACTGAGGGGGATTGAAGTTGCGGGCGAACACAAGGCAGGGGATTTTTTGCTTGAGCATCGCTTCGATGCGCAAGGTGGCTTCTGCGATCCCCAGTGATTTCAAATATTGCCACTCGGCGCCGCCAATAACCTGGACGCGTTTGAAGGCGAAATACCGGAAGAAACTCGCCAGCGCCAGGCCGGGCCGGTTCACCGAGCCTTCCTGGATCTTGCGCGACAGGCCGGAGCCGCCCGCCAGCAGCTTGAGCTGCAACCTCTCCGCGTGGTTCAGGTAGAAACGCTCGACGCTGACGATGGGAAGAGAGGCGCGCTCCATGGTCAGGCCAGGGTCGGCTGGATCAAGCCGAAGTCGCCGCTCCTGCGGCGGTAGAGCACGTTGATTTTGTCCGTCTCGGCATTCATGAACATGATAAATTGATGGCCTTCGGAAAGCTCCATCTGCAGCACGGCCTCATCCACGGACATGGGCTTGACCGCAAACCGTTCGGTGCGCACGACGCGATGATGGCCTTCGTCCTCCTGTAAATCATGCGTCAATACCTGCTCGTCCACGTGAAAGGAGGCCCCTTCGCGCTGGTGATGGTTCTGAAGCCTTGTCTTGTACTTGCGCATGCGCCGCGCCGCCTTGTCCACCACGCGATCGATGGAGGCGTAGAGATCCTCGCTGACCTCGGTGGCCTCGATGGTGATGTGATTGCCGCATTGGATGATCAACTCGGCGATCTGGCGGAACTTGTCCACTTCCAAAATGTAATGGGCGCTCAGCATCCGCGGGAAGTCGATCCCGATATGATCGAGTTTCTTGGTGGCATATTCGCGGATCGCGGGCGTCACTTCCACATGCCGTCCTGTGACTGTGATATCCATGGCCTTTTCTCCCTTCCTTAACTTGCGGCCGTCGACCCGGCCTCGTTACATGCTAAAACGCGGTCCCAAATATAATTCGCGGCTCTTGGGATCATTGATTAAAAAATCGCTGGTGCCCTCGACTTCGACCTTTCCCTGGCAAATCAAGTACGCGCGATCCACGATGGAAAGCGTCTCGCGCACGTTATGATCAGTCACCAGGATGCCAAGCCCCTTGCGCTTCAACTCGGCGATGATTTGCTGCACATCATACACCGCAATCGGGTCCACCCCGCTGAACGGCTCGTCCAGCAGCATCAGCTTCGGGGCTGTCACCAGGGCTCTCGTGATTTCCAGCCTGCGGCGTTCGCCGCCACTCAGCGTGTACGCCTTGTTCTTCCTCAGCGGCTCAATATCCAGCTCCTGCAGCAAATAATCCAGACGAAACTTGCGTTCCTCGTCTGTCAACGGCATCGTTTCCAGGATGGCCAGGATGTTTTCCTCGACCGTCAGCTTGCGGAACACGCTGGGCTCCTGCGCCAGATAGCCGATGCCAAAACGCGCCCGTTGGTGCATCGCCATGCGCGTCACGTCCTTGCCATCAAATATCACCTTGCCGCCGTTCGGTTTGACCAGCCCGACCGTCATATAAAAGGTTGTGGTCTTGCCCGCGCCATTGGGCCCGAGCAAGCCGACGACTTCGCCGTGTTTGACGTTGATGTTGACGCCATTAACCACTCGCCGGCCATTATAAATTTTAACCAACCCCTCGGTTTGAAGGAGGATGTTGTTATCAGACGATTCGGTCATAAGGATGCCATCAGGGCCAGTGTAGCAGAAACAAAATGGAGGGCAAGCAGCCTTGGCTGCGTCGAACCCACCTTACTGCCCATCTTTATTCTGCTTCCGCTGTTCTTCGGGATAAATGATCAGCTTGGTGCGGTTGGTGTCGGTTTGGTCGGACTCGACATCCATTTTTTCGGAGCCGCGCCAGAAGGTGATGCGCGAGCCGGTAACCGTTCCATCCGCGCTTTGGACGACGGGATGACCCGTCAAGATGACCTTGCCGTCGGCTGATGTGTATTCGGCGCGCTCACTATTGGATTTCTTGTTATCCGGGGTCGTGATGACCACTGCGCCCTCGGCAATGATCTTGTCCACTGACCGGCCGAGGTCCGAATCCGCGCCAGCGGCAGGTTTCGGCGTGCTGGCGGCGGCCGTCTTGTTGGAGGGGCTGTTGCTGGCGAAAAAGACGGTCATTTTGTCGGCCCGGACGGTGATGCGCGGGTCAACAGCGAGCACATTGACTTCAAACGTGCCGACATTGTGTGCGTAATCAACGTGCAGGCGCTCGCTCGTGACGACCGTTGGCTCATTGGTTGGCGCAACGGCGTTGGTTGCGGGCGCGGCTGCCGCCGGTGGCGGCGTGTTGGTTTCATCCGCAGCCAGCGCGACGCCGGCTAACGCGATTGTCAGGACGAAGAAAAGGGTCGTTCGGTTCATTTTGATTTCTCCTGTGTCACTCCGAACATGGTGTTGCTGGCCAGCACCACTTGCACGTTGTGGTGCACGAACAACAGGGACGTTTTGCCGTCCCAATCGCCGCCGACGCCGGTCACGATCATGTTGCTGCGCTCAATGCGCACGGGGGCCTCGGTGGCGGCGCGGTCATTGGCGCGATCCAGCACGCAGGTGGGGGAGGTGAATACCATGTCCACCGCGTTGCTGCTGTAGAATTCGGCGCGCACATTGAAAATGTTCATCAACCCGTCGGGCCGGATCAACGCCCGGTCGCCCCCGAGTTTCCACTTCAGGTTGCCGTCATCATCCCTCTGGGGGACTTCGAATTTTTCAATATAACCGGACGCATTGTCGCCGGGCTGGTTCGTGGTGTCGGCACTGTCCGCACGCGCTGTGGCCGCTGCGACTATCAGCGCGGCCATGATGAGTGTCATATACTTCGCGATCACATTCCTCCATGACCCTTGCGCCTTTAAAATCATCTCAATCACTTCGCGGACTGCGCCGTCGCCACCCGCCCGGCGCGTGACGTAATGCGCCACCTGTTTGACTTCATCCATCGCGTTTGGCACCGCCACAGCCAGCCCGACCCGGTGCAGTGCGGGCAAATCCACCAACTCATCGCCGATAAAACAAATCTCCTCGTTGCGCAATCCATGCTCCTGTTTCACTTCCTCGACCATTTCCATCTTATTGGTCGCGGCTTGTTTGACTATTTTGACACCCAAATCCGCTGCGCGTTTGGTCGTCGCCTCCGATGGACGCCCTGAAATGAACCCAATCACCAATCCCGCCCGCTGCGCCATCGCGAGGCCGTGTCCATCCTGCACGTCGAAAGTCTTGAATTCCTTGCCGTCGCTGGTGAAATGCAGTTTCCCGTCCGTGAGCACACCGTCGACATCCATCAGCAGGCAGCGGATGGACTTCAACCGGTTCTGCAGGCGATGACTGGTAGAAGAACCGGCGCGGCGTTTGTTCCCCGGTCGCGTCGCGCGCGCGGATTTCGATTTCATTGGGCGACACTGTAGCAGAACCGCCGCCACTGACAAGCTGCTGCTACTGCCAGCCCCTTGACCTGCGTGCGGTTTGTTTGTAGTCTCGCGCGAACAGTATATGCGGAAACGCGCGCAGGTGGTTTATTCGGGACGGGTTCAGGGAGTTGGATTTCGCTATAGTGCGCGCGAAGTGGCGTGCGGATTTGAAGCGACGGGATTTGTGCGCAATCTGCCCGACGGCCGTGTCGAGCTGATTGTTGAAGGAGAGCAAGAGGAACTCGAAGCGTTCCTCGAGGCGATTCACCAGAGCCAGTTGGGGAATTATATCAGGGGTGAAGACCTGAACTGGCATCCGGCGACGGGAGAATTCACCGGATTCGAGATTCGAATGTAATCCATGGACGCGATTAGAACAGAGCACTTGACGAAGAAATACAGCCTTGGCTGGCGCAAGGGCCGTTTGCTGGCGCTGGACCAGTTAAACCTCCGTGTGCGGGAGGGCGAGGTGTACGGGTTACTCGGGCCGAACGGTTCGGGAAAGAGCACCACGTTGAAGTTGGTCCTCGACTTGGTTTCGCCTACTGAGGGTGGGGCGTGGATTTTCGACGTGCCGTGCGACAAAGTGGTTTCACGGCTGCATGTGGGGTTTCTGCCGGAGAACCCGTACTTCTACCGTTACCTGACAGGTGCGGAGACGCTTGAATTCTACGGCCATCTGTGCGGGATGGGCGGCGCGCGCCTGAAGAAGCGAATCAACGAGTTGCTCGACCTGGTCGGCCTGGCACACGCTCGCGACCGTCGGTTGTCGGGATATTCCAAAGGAATGCTGCAACGCATCGGTCTGGCCCAGGCGCTTATTCACGATCCGAAATTATTGTTGCTGGATGAGCCGACTGCGGGCGTCGATCCAATTGGCAGCAAAGACATCCGTGACTTGATTTTTCGGTTGAAATCAATGGGCAAGACCGTGTTGCTGAGTTCGCACCTGCTCGCACAGGTACAGGATGTGTGCGACCGCATCGGCGTATTGAACCTCGGAAAAATGATTTTGGAAGGCGAGGTCGATCAGTTGATCAGCGACCAGCGCCGGTTGAGCATCACCGTGCAGGATTTGTCTGAAGCGGGTCGGGAGAAAGTCGAGGAAGCAGTGCGCGCCACGGGCGGCAAGGTCGTTTCAGTGGAACATCCGCAGACCACCTTGGAAGCATTGTTCCTGGAGGCATTGAAAAAGGATGAGCGTGGAGCGGGGGATCATGACTGAGACGACAGCGACCACCACGGCGGGGAAGGAATGGGTCGGGTTCTCCCTGGGCCGTGTCGCAACGATTGCGGAGAACACGTTCATCGAAGCGGTCCGGCAAAAGGTGTTCAACATTCTCCTCATTTTTGCGTTGGTGATGATCGCCAGCGCAGGGTTCTTTGCGCAATTCACATTTGGCGAGCAATTGAAGTTCGTGAAGGACTTTTGCCTGGGGGCGATTTCGGTGTTTGGGACACTGATCGCCATCGTGGGCACTGCGCTGTTGCTGCCCAGCGAAGTCGAGAACCGGACGATTTATACGATCCTGGCGAAACCAGTGCGGCGGTTTGAGTTCCTGCTGGGTAAATACATGGGAAGCGTGCTCCTGCTTTTCATGAGCCTGGTGATGATGTCGATGATGTTCGGTGGAGCCCTTTTGTTCAAGGAGCAGAAGCTGATTTCTGATACGAAAGACTCTGTGGCAGGCACGGAGTCGGCTGATATGCTGAGCCAGGCAAACCAGCAAATCCAGCAGATCAAAGCGGATGCCTTCGACCCCGATCTGCTCAAGGCGATCCTGCTAATCCTGATCAAGCTGGCGCTGTTGGCGGCGATCACGCTGCTGGTTTCCACGTTTTCGACTTCGATGGTGTTCAACGTGACGGTGGCGTTCATGATCATGATTGCCGGCCATCTGGTCGGCACCGCGAGGGACATGTGGGCGCAGAAAAGACTGGCCGTTGCGCTGCTGGGGATTATTCCGGACCTGGGTTCATTCAACATCGCGGACGACATCATTCTTGGTCATGTCGTCCCATGGGTGCACGTGATTAAGGTGGCGCTCTACGGGCTGGTATATCTGGCCTGCGTCGTCACCTCGGCGCACTTCATCTTTTCTGACAGGGAAATCTGAGCCATGACGCGAGCCAAACTCTTCGCGGCGTTGGTGGTGATCGTTCCCGCGTGGGCAATGCTCCCGTTGGGGAACCAGATCTATACCGAGAACGTGCAACTCAAGTACGGCACCACCCACGTCACGCGTGAACTGCGCGACCGCATTGGGCAGGGAATGGCGATCGCGTTGCTGGCTGGGTTTCGGGGCGTGGTGGCTGACTTCGTCTGGATTGAGTCCCACACGTTTTTCGAGAAAAGGGAGTGGGTGCGCCAATACAGCGATATGCAAGTGGCGGCGATCCTCCAGCCGCAGTCGATTCTGTTCTGGGACATGGGATCCTGGCACATGGCATGGAACATTGGGTACGCCGTCAGCATTGACCCTGCCAATCGCACCAAAGCGGAGGGCATCAAACGCCGTCGCGAATGGTGGGACAAGGCGCGCGATTTTTTGGAGCGGGGGATTGAGAACAACCCGAACCAGTACGACCTGTACTTCAAGTTGGGCTGGTTGTATCAGAATAAGTATGAAGACTACTGCAAGGCGGAGGAATATTATGGAAAGGCAATCTCCTTCCCGGATGTGCCGCAGTACGTGCCCCGAATGTATGCGCGGGCCAGGGAAAAGTGCGGGGATGTTTTGGGAGCCTACAAATTTTGGAGAGACCTTTGGCTCGTTGATCACAACAAGGTCGATGAACCGTGGAGCGTGATCGAGCGCGAAGGCAAACGCCTGGAAGATGTGCTGAAAATTCCGGACGATCAACGCGTGTTTTCCCATGATGCCCCCAAACCCGCGGGGCCAGCGTCATGAAATACGCCATCCTCAGCGATATCCATAGCAACCTTGAATCGCTCAAGGTGGTGCTGGCGCACGCCCAGGAACAGAAGTGCACCCATTACGTGTGCCTCGGCGATATTGTCGGCTATGGCCCGAATCCGAAGGAGTGCCTGCAAATCATCCGCAACCTGAATTGCCCCGTTGTCATGGGCAATCACGACGAGTACTGCGCCACCGACCTCGACCTGACGGGATTTAATCCCATGGCCGCCGATGCCATCAAATGGACGCGCGCGCAACTCGATGAAACTGAGAAGACCTGGCTGCGCGGCTTGAAATACGTCCGGACCGTCGAGGCGTTTACCATCGTCCACGCGACGCTTGATCTGCCCGAGCGATGGGCTTATGTATTCGACCGGCTGGCTGCCGGCTCCAGCCTCAATTATCAGCATACCGCCGTTTGTTTCAACGGCCACACGCACGTCCCGATCGCGTTCGTCCGCGCTTCCGCCGGCATTCAGGCCGGTCTCTATACCCGTATCAAGGTGGAGGTGGGGCGCAAGTATTTCATCAACGTCGGTTCCATCGGCCAGCCGCGCGATCGCAATCCCAAGGCTTCCTACGCCATCTTCGATCTTCTGAACAATATGATCGAATTGCACCGGCTCGAGTACGACATTGCGAAGACTCAGGAGAAGATTCTTCACGCGAAGCTGCCGGCCTCGCTTGCCGACCGCCTGGCGCAGGGACGGTAAGAAAATTCATGGTCTCCCATCCATTCGCGGTTTAATATCCGCCCGGCATGCGGATTTTGATCATTAAACCCAGTTCGCTCGGCGACGTCGTTCATGCGTTGCCGACAGTCAACCTGATCCGCAAAAAGTTCCCCGACGCCACCATCACCTGGCTCATCAATGACAATCTCGCTTCATTGCTGAAGAAAGGCTGTCCGGTCATCGACGGCCTGATTGCCTTCCCACGGCGCGAATTTGGCAAGTTCTGGCAGCTGCCCCGGGTACTGACATTCATGCGGCGATTGCGCGCGGAGAACTTCGATATCGTGATCGACCTGCAAGGCCTGCTCCGCAGCGGGTTGATGACACGCGCCACACGTGCGCCACGCCGCATCGGACTCTCCGACGCGCGCGAGGGGTCGCGCGTGTTTTATAATGAAATCGTCGAAGTCCCTCGCATTCATGCTGTGGATCGCTATCTTCAGGCCGCGCATCACCTCGGCTGCGATATCTCTTCCGTGGAATTCCCGCTGAACTCAATCCCATCCGACGTTTCGTATGTCGACGGACTCGTGCCGAAGTCGGGCGCTCTCATTGCCGTCAATCCGTCGGCGCGATGGGATACGAAATTATGGGGCGACGACAAATTCGCGGCGCTGCTTAAGCAATTGCCGCGCGACCGAGTCGTCCTCACCGGTTCCGCCGAGGATGCCACGCGCATCGAGAAGCTTTCTCAAGGCTGCACGAATCTCGCCGGGAAAACCGATCTCGCGCAACTTGCCGAAGTCTACCGGCGCTGCGCGGTTGTGATCACCAACGACAGCGGTCCGATGCATCTTGCAGCAGCCGTCGGTACGCCCGTCGTCGCGGTTTTTGGCCCGACGGACCCGGCGCTCACGGGCCCGTACGGCAAGCGCCACGTTGTCCTGCGCAGCGGTATCCCGTGTTCGCCGTGCATGAAGCCGTACTGCACCCATACGCCCCGCATGGAATGCATGAAGCTGGTAACGGTCGAGCAGGTGCTGGCTGCGGCGCAGCCGTTTTTGTGACCGACAACATACTTGCCTGTCCTCCTGGGTTTCGCTACCGTGTGCCCGCACTATGACGGAACTCGAACAACAACTGCAGACCCTCCGCGCCGATGGCGAGGCGGCCCTGGCGGGCTGCTCCGACGTGCAGGCGTTGGATCAATTGAAATCGAAGTACCTAGGGCGCGGTGGACTCGTGACCAGTGTTCTCGAAAAGCTCGGTACGCTGCCCAAGGAGGAAAAGCCGCGCATCGGCAAGCTTGTCAACGAAGTGAAGAACGCGCTCACAGCCGCCATCGCGGCAAAGCGGGATGAGTTGGAGGTCAATGCGACTCCGGCAGGCCCGGCGATTGATATCACCTTACCGGGGCGGCGTCGTCATATCGGCAAACTGCATCCACTAACGCAAATCTTCGACCGCACGGTCGCCATTTTCCGGCGGATGGGGTTCGCGGTCGAGGATGGCCCGCAGATCGAGGACGAATGGCACAATTTCGACGCGTTGAACACGCTGCCCGATCATCCCGCGCGCGATTTGCAGGACACGCTGTATGTCGATCTGCCGCCTCATGAAAAATTTGGCCGCTACCTGCTGCGCACGCACACGTCGCCCGTGCAGGTGCGCACGATGCTCAAACAGAAACCGCCCATCCGCGTCATCGTACCGGGCCGCGTCTTCCGCAACGAGGAACTCGACGCCACGCACAGTCCGACGTTTCATCAGATCGAAGGATTGTATGTGGACAAGAACGTCACCGTGGCCGACCTCAAAGGCACCGTCGAATTCTTCTTCAAACAATTGCTCTCACCCGACACTGAAGTACGGTTCCGTCCGCATTTCTTCCCGTATACGGAGCCGAGTTTTGAGATCGACCTGTCCACCCCACAGTTTCGAAAACGGGGCAAAGAATGGATCGAGATCGCAGGCTGTGGCATGGTCGACCCCAACGTTTTCAAGGCCGTCGGCTACCCCGACGACGAATACACCGGCTGGGCCTTTGGTTTCGGCATCGATCGCCTCGCCATGATCATGTGGAGCATCAACGACATTCGATTGCTGACGGAGAATGATATAAGGTTCCTGGAGCAGTTTTAGCCGATAGCGAAAGGGTATGAAATTCACCTACAACTGGCTGAAGCAGTATGTTGATTTTGAGTGGACGCCGCAGCAGCTCGCGGAAAAGCTGACATTTGCAGGGATCGAGGTTGAGGACATCGTCGATGTTGGCGGCGGTGCGCTCGAACAGGTTGTTGTCTGCCAGATTCTTTCGAGTGAAAAGCATCCAAATGCTGACAAGCTTTCTGTTTGTCGTGTCACCGATGGCAAGGGCGAGCGACAGATTGTTTGCGGCGCGAAGAATTACAAGCTTGGTGACAAGGTCCCGCTGGCATTGCCGGGCGTGACGCTGCCCAATGGCATGACAATCAAAGAAGCAAAGCTGCGCGGGGTCGAGTCGCAGGGCATGATGTGTTCGGCGAAGGAACTTGGGATCAGCCAGGACGCCGAAGGTCTTCTCATTTTGCCCACCGACACGAAAGTCGGATCCACGCTTAGTGATGCCCTCGGCGGAACGGATACCGTGTTCGACATCGAAGTGACTCCGAATCGTCCCGATTGGTTGAGCCTCATTGGCATTG
>CAZAQZ010000042.1:0-12326 GCA_964487175.1 uncultured Verrucomicrobiota bacterium
CATTGGCGGCCAGGCATTCAGAGTGTTCCAAATCGAAGGCGCTGTTAGTCCGAGCAAGCCCGGCCAATTGACATTCGGTCCGTGCATCATCAAATGTCAACTGGCGGTCAAGCGCAACGGAAGCGGGGGATGGCCGTTTGGCGATTCGATGTTTGATGAATTGATGGGTCGCAGCGAAACCAAAGAAACCCCGGTGACAATCGACGCCGCGCCGATTGAAGTATTGCCCCTGCCCGAACAGGGCAGGCCTGCGGATTTTGCCGGGGCGGTCGGACGCTGGAACCTGGATGTCTCGGCCATGCCAACGAACGTTACGGTCGGCGATCCGATTACAGTTACCATCAAGATAACCGGCGAGGGTAATATCGATACCGTCCCGACACCGAAGCTTGCTGGATTGGAAGACTTCAAGGCCTACGATCCCACCTCGAAGACGACCAAGAACGAATTGAGCACGCAGGGCGAGCGCGATTTTCAACAGGTGCTCATCGCCAAGAGCGCCGACGTGAAACAATTGCCGGAAATCCGACTCGTGTATTTCGATCCCATCGCCGAACGGTACGAAACGGCCAGCCGGGGGCCGATTCCGATGACGGTGAAAGCCGGTTCCGCAGGCGGGACAACCATTGTCGGCGGTGGCACGCCGGTCCGCTCCAGGGAGAAATTCGGGCAGGACATTGTCTATCTCAAGGATGATCTCGGCCCGGTTGGCACAAGGGCGCCGTTCTGTTCGACTCCGGCCTTTTGGTTCCTGAATTTCCTGCCGGTCGTCTCGCTCGCCGGGATCGGCGCATGGAAACGGCGATCGGACAAACTGCGCGGAGACATCGCCTACGCCCGCCGCAGCAGGGCTGCGGTCAACGCGCGCAACCTGCTCGCCGCCGCCCGTGGCTACGAACAGATTCAGCGCGCGTTGCAGAATTACCTGGGCGACAGACTCAATATTCCCACATCCGGGATCACGGCTTCGATTGTTGACGAGCAGCTTGTCCCGCGCGGCTTGAGCGCGGACTTGGTCGAGAAGTTGAGAGCGTGTTTTGAAGCGTGCGACAATGCACGGTTCGCCGGCATGGGGAACAACGAGGTGGACATGCAATCGACTGCGAACACAGTGAAAGAGTTGATCGATGAACTTGAGAACATCCATTTCTAAGACCATCAGGCTGCTATCCATGGCCTTTGTCCTTGCCAGCGGCGCGCTTGCCTCGCCTGCTAATGACTTTGGCGCGGCGAACAAACTGTACGACGCCGGCAAGTTCTCCGACGCCGTTGCCGCCTACGAGAAGATTGAACCGAAGACGGCTGCCCTCTACTTCAACCTCGGCAATGCCTGCTTTCGAGCCGGGGAAATCGGCAAAGCGATCGTGAATTACGAGCGGGCGCGACGGTTGTCGCCGCGCGATCCCGATATCCTGGCGAACCTCAGGTTCGCGCAACAAAAGCTCGGCGTTGATGAAGTGAACGCACCGCCCAAGGCGTGGCAACGAATGATGCGTTCGATGATCGACAGTCACACGCCCGGGGAGTGGAGCGCTTTCGAACTCGTGGGAATCTGGCTGGCCACGCTGGCGGCCGGACTCGCCTTGTGGCTGCGTCGCGTGCGCACGGCGTTGCTGGTCGCGTCCGCGGCGGCTTTTATCTGGTTGGTGGTGGCGGGCTCGGCGTTGAGCTACCAGAAGTTCAATGAGTGGACCACCCCCCTCGCCGTGGTGGTGACAAGACAGGCAGAAGCGCGATTTGCCCCCCTGCCGGATTCGACCGTGCACGTTCGATTGCTCGAG
This sequence comes from uncultured Verrucomicrobiota bacterium, assembly GCA_964487175.1. GTDB lineage: Bacteria > Verrucomicrobiota > Verrucomicrobiia > Palsa-1439 > Palsa-1439 > CAWFPN01. The sequence continues at coordinate 1,782 of CAZAQZ010000042.1, forward strand.
GGCACCGAGATCTCTGTCCTTGAAGATCGCGGTCAATGGCTGCTCGTGGAACGTGCGGATGGCCAGCAGGGATGGGTGACGCGCGAAGCTATCGAACTCATAAACGCGGGCTGATTCCCGGTTGTGGGTGGTTTTGTTCAGAGAGGTCCACAGGGGTGTCCATTCTTGGACACAAATTCTCAAAACAGGCCTGTAAGTCAATTATTTACTGGGTTGCATGGCAGTGGCACGCCCGGTGCTAAATAAGGTTTACTCATGAAAATTTTGATTGCTGAAGATACCGATTCCGTGCGATTTGCGTTGCGGCTGGCGATGGAATACCTCGGCCACGAGGTGGTGGGTCTTGCCGTGGATGGACCAGAAGTCCTCGAGAAATTCCGCACCAAGCATCCCGAGATTGTGTTGATGGACGTGCGAATGCCGGGGATGGATGGGCTGACGTGCACCTCCCTGCTGGCCAAACAGGACCCCAATGTCAAAGTGGTCATTGTCACCGGTGGCCGCACCACCGAGAGCGAGGCGCGCGAAGCAGGGGCCCGTGGCTTCGTGGAAAAGCCGTTTGAAATTTCCCAGTTGAGACAGCTGATTCATTCCCTTGCCGCCGCCTAAGCATCCGGCGCTACAGAAACACACCGAAGCCGACGACGACAGTGGTATCGTGGGCCAAATTTGGCTGCATTCCATAACGCTCCACCCGGGTGAAAATCTTTCCCACGGGCCTGCGCACGCCGAGTTCACCCAACCAATCGGGCGTTTCATTGCCGACCGAGCCGATTCCCTGGGTATAGATGACGTATCCATCGATCGTCGCCACGTCCCAATTCAAACCGATTTGCCCGGCGAACGGCCCGCGGTTGCGCGTGTCGCGAATGTCGTAGCCAGCGGTGACGCGCCAGTCGAAGAGGTTGATCCATTCCGTCTGGCGCCGATAGATGTCGGGGTTCCGGTAGGGCAAATCCCAGCCCTGCGTTTGCAGGCACATCCGCGGCAGCAGATTATGGCTGCTATTGGTGATCAAACCGCTCGGCGGCACACGGTCCGCGTCGGGATTGAGCGAGTGATCGCTGCGATGCAGAAAATCCAACCCGGCCGTCAGTGGATCGTCGTGTGACATAATCGACTCGAGTCCAATGGGTGTTTGCACGCCTGCGATTACTGTGTAGGCGATATTGTCGAAATCACCAAGCCGGTATTCCTGGCGCGATTCGTACCAAACGACCCCGGTGAACAACTGGTCCTTGATTGCGAAATCGACCAGTTCCGCGTCCATCTGCAGGCGCGTGACGCGGCGCGTGGCATCGGCGCCGACGTCATACCCGCCCCAGACAAGCGGCAGCCAGCCGTTCTTGCGTTCTTCCCGCGCATGAAAGACATAGTTGGTCTGCAGAGTGGAATCGACCCTGAAGTTGAGCAATACTCCATCTTCGTCGCGTCCATAAAACGGGTCGCCGGCGTTGCGGTACCACTGCAATTGGAGGGACGCGCGATTGCCATTGGCGGTCATCAATTGCACTTCAGGGCCGATCCTGTAAAAACCTTGAAAGCGTTCGTCCTCGTTGGCCGATTCGGCGTTGGCGCTGAGGGCGATGGCGGGCTGAAATTCGGACTGGAGATACTGGTCCTTGTTGAATTCCCATACGCGCCATGACACGTGAGCGTCCGTCCACCACGTCTCGTCTGCACCTTTGCGCGAGAGGTAACCGCCCGCCAGCAACGACCAATCGAGGCGGTCATTGTCCGAGTTGCGGACCGAGCCAATGCCTCCCCCTGCCGTGTAGGCGCTGAGAAGCCCGTGTCGATCGACGAAATCCGCCTGGTCATACCCGCCGACAGCCATGAGCTTCACGCAATCGTTCAGCTTCAAGTCCGCCTGCAGGTCGTAGCGACGGTACAAGACCTGCGCGCGCGGCTCTTTTTGGAAATCCACAAAGGGGGTTGTCTCCCGGTATTGATACGAAAAGGTGGCCGGGCCTAATTGCAGCACCGGCACGCGCAATTCGGATTCGACAAAATAAACGTCATGCCCGCCTCCGATGAACATGCCGGCGGTCGTCTCAAACGACGGGGCCATCGGATCGTAGGCGACAGCTCCGCTGGAGACCAGGCAGACAAAGCCAAACGCGACCCCGAGATTCATCCCACGCCGTACAGTCAATGAACGGGGCTCCTTTTCCCCGGAAAAAACCCCTTCCTCTTAGCGGTTCGCGCTGTGATATCAATCAAAATCGGCGCGCCCGCGTTGAAACAGGCTGCTGGCGCGCGGATCGTGCTTCCCGGCACCCCCGCAAACGGACTCTGAATTGCGGGTGAATGAGGCATCAAAAAAATTTATACCTTAACTAGCCTTAACTGACCTTGACCAGGTTTGATTGGTTTGATTCGGTTGATTGGGTTCGATCTCGTTTGATTTTTGATCCATGAACAACTTTAGCCGGTCTTGCGTGCCATTTTGTCACTGTTTTTCTCCGCGAAATCATTTTTTTCCTTCATTAGGCTTGATTAGGCTACATTTTGGCAGTCGAGGTGCCTCGCGGCCAATGCAACCGCCTTGCGGAGGCGGGAAGGCCATTCGATTCTCCATTTTCGTATGCGCAACGCATTCATCTACGGCATGGAAGTATGCAAATAGCATACGATCTTGTCAACATGTATTTGGTTGCAGGCCGAACGTAGAGCCGAACCAGAACCAAGCCCCGTAGAGATACGCTTGCGCCGGGGTGTGTTCGGCTTTAGTATCTCCCGGGTTCTGGAGTTTTCACATTTATGGAAAGCGTGTTTATGAATTTGGGGGAAGTGGCCGATTACGTCAGGCTGGACGAGAAAACCGTCCGCAGCATGGCGGAACGCGGCGAGATTCCCGCGGTCAAAGCCGCCAACCAATGGGAATTTGATCGCGCCGCGATCGATGCTTGGCTGGCCAAGCGCGCCGCGAATGTGCCCGACTCGGAACGACAACTTCCGGCTGACGCCACGGGCATTCCCGAGCCGCTGACGGTGGCCGGCGTGCTGGCGCCGAGCCGCATCAACATGGACTTGCGGTCAACGGACAGGGACGGGGTGCTGCGGGAGCTGGTGGCGCTGGTGATCGATCCGAAGGACCAGCGGCTGTCCGAAATGTTGTTTGAGGCGCTGAAAGCGCGTGAAGACCTTTGCTCGACCTGCGTGAACGACGGTGTGGCGATTCCCCATTCGCGCAATGCCCTGATCGGGGTGGTCGATCAACCGATGATTGCTTATGGCCGGCACCAGGCAGGCATTGATTTCGGCGCACTGGACGGCCAGTTGGTCCATCACTTCTTTTTATTGTGTGCTCCGAACGTCCGCGAACACCTGCTGTTGCTGGCGCGCCTGGCCCGCCTGCTTCACAATCCCGATTTTGTCGCGAAGCTCAATGCAGTCAAACGGGCTGATGAACTGCCGGTGTTGATTCGCGACGCTGAACGATCCATCAAGCCGGTTCCCGCCTAAGTCCATGAGATTTCCCATTTATCGTTCGCGCCGCCTGCGCCAGAATGCCCGCCTGCGCTCGCTCGTCCGTGAAACGGAGTTATCGGCGAACCATCTGATCATGCCGCTGTTCGTGCGCGAGGGGACGAAAGTGCGCAATCCCATCAGCTCGATGCCCGGCCAGTTTCAGTTTTCCGTGGATCAGGTCGTCAAAGAAGCCGAGAAAATGCTCAAGCTCGGCGTGCCCGGCGTGATCCTGTTCGGCATCCCCGACAAGAAGGACGAGAAAGCGTCTGGCTCCTACGCGGCGGGTGGGATCCTCCCGAGAGCGGTGCGCGCGCTGAAAAAGGAAGTGCCGGAGTTGATCGTCGTCACCGATGTCTGCCTGTGCGAATACATGAGCCACGGGCATTGCGGCATCGTCCGGAAAACAGGCGGTGAGTATCTGATCGACAACGACGCGACCCTGGGCCTGCTGGCCAAATCCGCGCTGGCCTACACCGAGGCCGGGGCGGACATGATCGCTCCCAGCGACATGATGGACGGACGCGTCGCGGCGATTCGAGCGGCGCTGGATGAGGCGGGATTTTCAAACACGCCGATTATGAGTTACGCGGCGAAATTTGCGTCGAGCTTTTACGGCCCGTTCCGCGAAGCGGCGGAATCGCCCCCGCAATTCGGCGACCGCAAGACCTACCAGATGGATTACGCCAATGCCGAGGAAGCGTTGCGCGAGGTGGCGCTGGACATCGAGGAGGGGGCCGACATCGTGATGGTCAAGCCCGCGCTGGCGTACCAGGATTTGATCTGGCGGGTGAAGGAGAAGTTCCATTACCCGGTTGCGGTGTACAGCGTCAGCGGCGAATACGCCATGCTCAAAGCCGCCGCGCAGAATGGCTGGCTCGACGAAAAACAGGCCGTGTTGGAAATGCTGACCGGTTTACGTCGCTCCGGCGCCGACATCATTCTTACCTACTGGGCGCAGGATGCGGCACGGTGGTTGAAGACTTAACGGTTCAAAGTGAGCTGGTGCTCTTGGTATCGGTCGGCCTGTGACGCGCTCGCCAAAAATCGTGGATCACTGCGGTGGCAAGCAGAACGAATACAGCCCCCCATGTCGCTCTCGCGGCAAAGTAATTTCCTGTGTCAGCCAAGAAAAAGAAGTATATGCTCATCAGCAGCCAGCTCGCTGCCCACAAAAGTGCGGCAAACATTGATAGTCGAGGACCATTTCCAAGCGCATTCCAAGATTTCTTCGCTCTAGCGATGGGACTGGACGCACAGAATAGCCACGCAGTAGCTCCGGCCAAGAAGAGACAACCGAGTAGAATGTTTGTTTTCACAGCAGAACCTAAGATTGTGATCGCTTGGCTAGCGCAGGCCCATGAACTTGACGACGAACCAGGCGAGGGCGCCGATGGCGACAACTCCCAGACCGATGACGGCCCAGACCCAGGGATTTGAGCTGGCCTTCTTCTTTTTGCCGAACGGGGATGCCGAACTGAACGTCGGCGGCGGCGCGCTGCCCTGGCCGACCTGGCTCAGGTCCACGCCGGCCGAGGTTGGCGGCAACGGTTGACTGGCCTTCTTGAGGTCGGACTCGTACCGCAGTTCCACCGAGCCGATGCGGACCTGGTCGCCATTGTGCAGCTTGGTTTCGACGATGCGCATGCCATTGACGCGCGTGCCGTTGGTGGAATTGAGATCGCGCAATTTGTAATCGGTGCCGTCCTGCACCAGCAGCGCGTGATGATGCGAGACCGTGCCGTCTTCAAGGCGCACCATATTGTCGAGGGCGCGCCCGACGGTGGTGCGCTCCTCGATGAGGTCAATTACTTTACCCTCCAGAACGCCTGATAGAATGTGGACTTTTGGCATCGAACTGTTTGGTAACGCTCCCCCCAAATCGCGGAGCATGATGCGCACTCGGCGCAATCAAGTCAATGGGAATTTCTTACAACACCCATCCTGACAGCGCGCACCCGGGATGTCAACCGTTCAACCGCTCGCGGAGCCTGCTGTAGCGGGCGGCGGTCTTGTTATTGCGGATGGCGATGCCGAGCGCCTTTTTTGAGCCGATGAGGATGACGAGTTTTTTGCCGCGGGTGATGGCTGTATAAAGAAGGTTACGCTGCAGCAGGACGTAGTGCTGCGTGAGCAGTGGAACGATGACAGCCGGGTATTCGTTGCCCTGTGATTTGTGGACGCTGATGGCGTAGGCGGGCATCAGTTCGTCCAAATCGCCGAAATCGTAGGTGACGTCGCGACCATCCGCATCCACGATCAATTCCTGCTCGATCAAATCGAGTTTTTTCACGCGCCCGAGGTCGCCATTGAACACGTCCTTGTCGTAGTTGTTGCGAACCTGCATGACGCGGTCGCCCACGCGATACGTCCGGCCGAACCGCTGGATGCTCGGCCCGGTCGGGTTCAAGGTGGCCTGCAGTTCGCGGTTGAGGTTCTCCGAGCCGCAGACGCCCTTGTGCATCGGGGTCAGCACCTGAATGTCCCCCATCGGGTCGAAGCCGAATTTTTTCGGCACGCGATCGGCGCCCATCGTCTTGATTGTCGCCAGCACTTTTTCCGGGTCGTCCTCCTCGATGAAGAAGAAGTCGCTTTCCTTGGGCGCATCCAGCACGGGCAACTGGCCTTCGTTGACGCGATGGGCGTTGGTGATGATGAAACTGTCCTTCGCTTGCCGGAAGATTTCCGTCAACCGCACGACTGGCACCGCGCCCGATTCAATCAAATCGCCGAGGAAGTTTCCCGGGCCGACTGACGGCAGTTGGTCCACGTCGCCGACAAACACCACCGACGCGTTTTGCGGGACGGCCTTGATGAGGTGGTAGGCGAGGGGAATGTCGAGCATCGAGGTTTCGTCGATGATGATCATGTCGCCCTTCAGCGGACGGCGCTCGTTCAATGTGAATCCGCCCTCATGGGGGTCGTATTTCAATAATCGATGGATTGTCTGCGCGGGCGCACCGGTCGCCTCGCTCATGCGTTTGGCGGCGCGGCCGGTCGGCGCGGCCAGCAACACCTGACAATCCTTGGCCTGCAGGATCTTCACGATACTGTTGACGATGGTGGTCTTGCCCACGCCCGGGCCGCCCGTGATGACGCAAAGTTTGGAGGTCAGCGCCGTGCGGATGGCCAGTTGCTGGGCTGTGGCTAGTTCGACTTGCGTCTTTTGCTGGACCCAGGCAAGTGCTTTATCGATGTCGACGGGTGGGAGTTCCAGTTTGGCGGAAAGCAGTTCGCGGATTCTGGTGGCGACGCCGCGCTCGGATTTGTAGAGGCGCATCAGGTACACCCAGTCTTCCTCGATGACCACGTCGCCGCCAAGCGCGAGAAGATTCGCGGCATTCTCGACGGACGCGATTTCGGCTTCGAGCAATTCAGCGGCGGCGTTGATGAGCTCTCCGCGCGGCAGACACGTGTGGCCGTCGCCCGCAGCGCTTTCGAGCGTATAGGCGATACCAGCCTTGAGCCGGTGAATGGAATCCTTGGCGATGCCCAACTTGGCGGCAATCCCGTCGGCGGTCTTGAATCCGATGCCGGTGATGTCCTTCTCCAGGCGATAGGGATTCTCCTGCACGATGGCAATCGCGTTCTCGCCGTACTGCTTGTAAATCTTCGCCGCGTGGGCGCTGCCGATGCCGTGACCCTGCAGGAAGATCATGATATCGCGGACGTTTTTCTGTTGCGACCAGGCTTCCTTGATGCGCTTGGCACGTTCCGGGCCGATGCCGTCCACCTCGCGCAGCCGCGCGGAGAAATGATCGATCACATCCAGCGTCTGTTCACCGAATTTCTCCACGATGCGATCGGCGAACGCGTCGCCGATGCCTTTGACCAGTCCGCTGCCGAGGTATTTCTTGATGCCGACGGCGGTGCGTGGAAGGACGGACTCGAATTGTTCGACCGCGAACTGACGGCCGAACTGTTTATGGCTGGTCCAGCGGCCCTTGGCCCTGACGGTTTCCCCCAGGTTGAGCGCAGCAAGGTTGCCGACGATGACGACGGGTTCGGCGCGGCGGCCACCCTCGGGGAGGAGTTGCGCGACGGTGTAATGATTTTCTTCGTTGGTGAAGATGATGCGCTCGACGGTACCTTCGATGGTTTCGAGTGCGTCGTGTGCGGGATTGCTCATGCCATTGATTGCCAGATTAGCAGATGTTGGCGGAATTTCCTCATCCAAAACAGCGGCGGCAGCGCGGTTTTGAATGGTGGGCGCCGAACATTTTGTGTAGACTTGGGTCAAACCAGCGGGATGCAGCCATGAGCGGTCATCCACATCAAAACCAATCCGGCGGGGGGTTTACGTTGATCGAACTGCTGGTGGTCATTGCGATCATCGGACTTTTGGCGGGACTGCTATTGCCAGCGCTTGGCCAGGCCCGTGACCGGGCGAAAGCGATGTCCTGCGCCAACAATCTCAAGCAGTTGGGTTTCGCCATTCAGATGTATTGGGACGACAACGACGACAAACTCAACGGCTTGTACGCCACCTTTCCCACGTGGGGCGACACGAGCTGGCCGCACGCCTGGTCGTATTCGATTTACCCGTATCTGAACAGCACGCGGGTATTTCTTGATCCCGGCCGTCCGAAGTGGATGGCCGCGCCCATCGTACATTACTATCTGAATTTGCTGGAGGCATTTTTGTCGTCCACCAATCACACGCCCGGGCCCTACGCTGTGGATTCGCGGGCGATCAAGAGTCCTTCCGCGTTCATCCTGTTGAGCGACGATCTATGGGCACAGCCGTACCAGGAGATCGATCCAAGCAATGAGGTCACGGATCGGACTGGGTTTGGAACGGGAAGCGCGACGTATCCGCCGTTTCACCTCGGCATGGCCAATTTCCTGTTTGCGGATGGTCATGTGGCCGCGTTCAGCCGGTTTGACACGTCGCAGATGACGTATTGGTATACAGCCATGACCAACTGGCAAACGACGATTCCGCAATAGGACAGACGCCATGGTCGAGGACGGAAACTGGAAATCCCGGGTGGCGGTTGCCGCCGTTGTGTTGGCGGTGGGATTTGCCGTGTACCAATATCGATCCGTCTTCATGCCGCACGGGCCGGCGTCTCTGCAGATGCGCGAGCGTGAAAGCCAGCGTATCCCGAAGCTGCGTGAGACCAATTCGGCCTTTTGGCAGTTCTCCCAGCTCTTGCAATTGGTGCGAACCAAGGCGGCTGCGAGACAGGTAAAGCAATATTCGGTTCAGGTCATGGAGCTTGATCCGGACGGGAACAATGGCGTGCTCTGGGAGGGGGAGACCGTTCGCAACGAGGGATTCGATCCTCTCCTGAACGTCGAGCACGCATTATGGCTTGATTCGTCTCGTGTATTGGGTTGCTACACGGCGGAAGGCGCGCCGCTTGCCTTCCGCACGAGATTGAACCCACCTTTGAACGGGGAGCTTGTGGTCAGCATCCATCTTGATCAACCCATCGCCCCGGGCGCAACAGCATTCCTGTTCATCCGCGAGCGCGTTCCCAGTCAAGCACACCCTTACAAGAACAACCAGCGAATCATCGGGCTCCAATCGATGAGAAAGGAACAAGATAATGTACAGGGCCGCGGGGTGCTGCTGCCTGCGCGGACAAAACTGGTGCATTACTCCCCCGAGCCGCAGGCGATGATCTGGAATGGACCGCCGATGATGACCGCGTGGACGAGCGAAGACTTTCAGGAGGCGTACACCGGGGTGTGGATCATGTTTGCCATGCCCTAACCGGCTGAGGAGCTCAACTCCGCCACCGCTTCGCAGTGGGCGGTTTGCGGGAACATGTCGAACGGCGTGACCTTTTCGAGGACGTAACCGGCCTTGTTCAGTTCCTTAATGTCGCGGGCCAGCATCGGCGGCGCGCACGATACGTAAACAATCTTCCGGGGTTTTTGTTCGCGCAGCGTTTTAAGCACGGCCTTGCCGCAGCCGGACCGTGGCGGATCGAGGACCAGGCAGACTTCGTCGAGTTTGCACTGGCGCAACGTATAGAACAGCAATCGCTCGGTCTTGCCCGTGTAGAAATCGCAGTTGGCCAGGCCGAGCCGTTGCGCGTTGGCATTGGCGGCGGCGATGGCTTTGGCGTCGATTTCCATCCCGTAGCAATGCCTGGCCAGATCAGCCAGCAGCAGCGCGAACAGCCCGACACCGCAGTACGCATCCACAACGGTTGAGCAGCCGCTCGCTGTAAAAATTTTCCTGACGTGTTCCAACGCCAGACTGATCACGTCTTCGTTGACCTGGAAGAACGAACCGAGCGGAGCCATGAGCGTTTTGCCGAGGATCACTTCGTCGATCTGTTGGTCAACAGGAGGTTCGATGAACGTCCAGACCTTACCCGCCGAGTTGACGCGGATCGTGAGATGGACGTTTTCCAATGACTGCTGGCTGACTTCGGCGAGTTTCGCATTGATCTCGTCCCGCGCAATCGGACAACGGTCGATGGTGATAATCGAACGACCGCGCATGGTCCAGAAGCCCGGCTTGCCCGGCCCATGCACGACGATCTTGTTGCGATAGTCATACGGGCGAGGCGATGCGACGACCGGCCCAATGGGCGGTTCGGCAATGCCACCAATGCGCTGGAAGATGTCGCGGATCTGTTTGCCTTTCAGGTCCAACTGATGCGGATAATCGGTGTGCTGATACTGGCAGCCGGCACAGCGCATGTAGTAAGCGCACTGTGGTTCGGTGCGATGCGGCGATGGTGTAATGACCCGCACCAAATCGGCGGTCGCATAGCGGCGTTTGACCTCGACGATTTCTGCCTCGACGCGTTCCCCTTCCAGGACGAAGGGAACGAACACCACGAAATTGTCGATGCGTCCGATGCCATCGCCGCCGAATGCGATCGTCGTGATGTCGAGTTCGACCCGCTGGCCGGGCTGAAGCACGGGAGGGGTCGGGTCTGTCATTGGTTCATTGTATGTGCCGCCCGCAGCATAGCAAGACCCGTCGCCAGTGACCACAACCAGGCGAGACCGAACACGAAAACGCCCGCGACTCCCAGCAACAGGTGGGGGGGGAAGCCTTCAGGCAATGATCCCGTGCGAATCCAGGCCGCGACGAAGAACACAAGA
>CAZAQZ010000043.1:0-12288 GCA_964487175.1 uncultured Verrucomicrobiota bacterium
TCGATGGTCCTTCCGCCTTCGCTCGGAAGCTTCGGCGGACACGCGGCGGACGCGGCAATCGGGCAACTTGGGAAGCTAATGTAAGCTAATGTAACCTAATGTAGGTTAAAAAACTTAGTTTGAGGCGACTGAGGCCAGTAACGCCTGACAAATTGGCAACGATTGCCGGGCGTATTGGCCGGCGTTCTTTGAAATGACTGTGGTCAGTGCGCTGATCGCGCTGCGTGCCTCAGCACGCGGAACCGACCCGAATCCGAAGATTTCAGGTGGGCGATGCTGCTCTGTACGCGGGGGGTTGGCTTCAACTGCGTTTTGTCGTACATTCGTCCGGGTATGAAATCAGCGTTTGTTCTTCTCGTCTTTGCGGCGTTGGCGATCGGTTGCGCGACGAACCGGCCACCGCCCCCTGCCCCGCTGACGCAATCGGACATCATCTCGATGGTCAAGGCGGGTATGGGCGACGAGGACATCATGCGGCGCATTGACTCCACCCGTACCGTGTTCCGGCTGAGTTCCGAGGATGTAATGCGGTTGCGCCAGGAAGGCGTGAGCGATCGCCTTGTCAATTACATGCTCGAGACCTACACCCGCGCGGCGGTGTCGGAGCAACGGAAACGGGATTTCTATGAATACGACTTTTACAACCGGTCCGACCCCTATCTCTCCCCGTGGCATCGCTGGGCATGGTAAGAGATGAACCACCAACGCCTCGCTCCCCACGCCGCACTTGTGTTTTGTGCATCCTTCGTTTAGAAACCCAGCGTGACCAGCGACGGAATACGCATCGGTGTGCTCGGTTCCGGCAACGGGACGAATTGTGAAGCAATCATCGAAGCCTGCGGCCGGGGCGAAATTCACGGCGAAGTGGTGATTGTCATCAGCGATGTCGCCAATGCGCCGATCCTGGAGAAAGCGCGCAAGCGCAAGATTGCGGCGACGTATATCGGGCCGAGCCAGCATAAGACGAAGCTCGAACCTGAATTGGAAGAACAGCTCGTCAAGGCCCTGCAGGATGCCGGCGTGCACCTCGTGGCGCTGGCGGGGTACATGCGCGTGATCAAGGAGCCGCTGCTGAAGGCGTTTGAGGGCCGGATCCTGAATGTGCATCCGTCATTGTTGCCCGCGTTTCCCGGGCTGCGCGCCTGGGAACAGGCGCTGACGCATGGCGCAAAGATCACGGGTTGCACGGTGCATTTCGTGGATGCGGGTGTTGATGCGGGGCCGATCATCTCGCAGCAGCCCGTGCCGATTTTCGCCGAGGACACGGCCGATATTTTGCACCGGCGGATTCAGGCGATGGAACACAGGGTGTTCCCCGAAGCAATCAAGTTGTTCGCCGAAAACAAGCTGCGCATCATCGGACGTCGCGTGAAAATTCTGGAGTGAACAGAACAACCAGCGTAAGAATAGAGATTTACCGGACATGACTGACAAGAAGAAACAAGTGTTGCGGCTCGGCCTTCCCAAAGGCAGCCTCCAGGATTCCACCCTCGCCCTCATGGCGAAGGCGGGCTGGAAGGTGGCGACCAGCAGCCGCAGTTACATTCCCCGCACGGAGGACGCCGAACTCGAACTGCGCCTGATTCGCGCGCAGGAAATCAGCCGTTACGTCGAGCATGGATTTCTCGATGCCGGCATCACGGGCGCGGACTGGATTGCCGAGAACAACAGCGACGTACACACCGTCTGCGAAATCGCCTACAACAAACAGACGACCAGCCCCGCCCGCTGGGTGCTTGCCGTGCCGAATGATTCGCCCGTCAAGTCTGCCAAGGACCTGCAAGGCAAACGCATTGCCACCGAGTTGGTCGCGCTGACCAAGCGCTGGCTGGCCGACAAGGGCGTCACGGCGGAAGTGGAGTTTTCCTGGGGCGCAACGGAAGTCAAGGCGCCGGAGTTGGTTGACGCGATTGTGGAATTGACCGAGACAGGGTCCTCGCTGCGCGCCAACAATCTGCGGATTGTGGACACGCTGGTGTCGAGCTACCCGAAATTGATCGCCAACAATCAGTCGTGGAAGAATGATTGGAAGAGGAAGAAAATCGAGACGCTGGCGTTGATGCTCCGGGGCGCGCTGGCGGCGGAGGAAAAAGTCGGCCTGAAGATGAACATCCCGCGCGCGAAGCTGGATGTCCTGCTGAAGAGTCTTCCTTCCCTGCGTAACCCGACGGTTTCGCCCCTGGCGCAGCCGGAATGGGTCGCGGTGGAAACCATCGTGGACGAGAAAGTGGTGCACGAAATCATCCCGCAGTTGAAAGAGGCGGGAGCTGAAGGTATCATTGAGTATCCACTGAACAAGGTGATTTACTGAGTCTCGATCGTGGAATTTTGTTAAGAGCGAAGGAGAGCTGAATGGGCTCAATCAAGAAGCGGCGCAAACAAAAGATCAACAAGCACAAGCGGCGCAAGCGCCTCAAGGCGATGCGTCATAAGAAGAGAAACCGCTAACACCCCAAAGGTGCAAATGATGGGGGTGAGTCAACACAAGCGGGCCCTCGCGGCGGCGCTGGCATCGGTGGCGTGTGTCGGTTTCGGCTGCATGTCGGCTGGCACCAGAAACGCCGCGAGTTCCGCGGGCGCGATGCCGTCGCCCTCGGAGACCTGGGGAACTGATTCCCACCTCAGCCTCTCTCCCGAGCAGGAGCGACGCAGCAGCGCCCTCGCCCATTATGCGAGTGGCGTGGCCCTCGAATTGACCGGCGGCATCGACGCTGGTTTGTCTGAGTATCAGCAGGCCTTCGAGTTGGATCCACGGCGCGCCAGTCTTGCCGTGCGGCTGGCCGAGATTTACCTCACCCGGAAGGAATATGCGAAGGCGACCACATTGCTCGAGACCTCCGTCAAGGTCACACCCAACTCCGCCGTATTGTGGCTCTGGCTGGGCGTCGTTTATCGCAGTGCCGACCAGCCCCTGAAGGCGATCCCGGCGCTCAAACAGGCGCTGAAACTCGATCCCAAGTCCCTGGCAGCGGTGCGAGACCTGTTGGACACCTATCTTCTGCAAGGCTCGTCGGCGGAGGCGGTGGCCCTGCTCGATCGCTCCTATCGTCAGCAGTCCAAGGACGCCAGCTACTGGATCGGACTCGGCGATCTTTATGCCATCGTTCTCAAACAGAAGCCCTCCCTGGCCAGTCAAATCGACCACAACCGCATCCGTCTCTGTTATGAAAAGGCGCTGGCGCTGACGCCCAGTGACCCCGATGTTTTGCTGCGTCTGGCGGACGTTTATATCGAGGCCAATGATTTTCAAAAGGCCGCCGATGTGTATTCGAAGCTGCTGGTGCTGCGACCCGAGTCTCTCCAGATTCGCGAACGCCTCGCGTATTCGTATATCCAGGCCGACCAAAAGGAAAAGGCGATTTCCGTCCTGGAGGAAATTATCAAGCGGGATCCATCGCATTTCGAAACTTACAACATGCTCGGCGATCTCTACGATGCCCTCGATAATGGGGACAAGTCGATCGACAACTACCAGCAGTCGTTGGTTCTGAATCCGAACCAGCTCGAAGTGTACGTGCGCATCACGCTCTCGCAATTACGGATCAAGAAGTATGATGACGCGTTGAAAACACTGGAGACGGCGAAGGGGAAGTTTCCCGCAAAATACCAGATCCCCTACCTCTACGGGTTGGTCTACAGCGATACGAAGCAGTACAGCAACGCGATCGCCTCCTTCGCCGACGCCGAGTCGCTGGCCCAGGAATCTCCCGACTCGCCCAAGTTGACAAGCGAGTTCTACTTTGCCTACGGGTCAGTCTACGAGCGCGCCGGCGACATCGACAAGGCGGCGCCGCTGTTCAAAAAGTCCATCGAGCTCGATCCTGAGAACCACGCGGCCTACAACTATCTCGGTTTTATGTGGGCTGACAAAGGCGTCCACCTCGACGAAGCGTTGAAGTTGATCAACAAGGCGATCGAACTCGCACCCAACAGCGGCGCGTACATCGACAGCCTTGGCTGGGTGCTTTATAAACTCGGACGGTACGAGGACGCCCTGCCGCAATTGCGCAAAGCGGTCGCATTGATCACCGACGATCCCGTGGTGTTCGATCATCTCGCGGAAGATTTAATCAAGCTCGGCAAGAAGGACGAAGCGCTCCATCTCTGGCACCGTGCGCTTCAAGTCGAGCCCGGCAATAAAGACATCATCGAGAAGCTCCAAAAGAACTCCGAAGACCACACCGACTCCAAATAGTTACGGCTTCGCCGGGATCACCTGAATTTCAAGCACCACATTGGAATCGCTGTCTCCCGCTGTGCCGTCGGCAGGCTCCCTCGTGCCGCCCGAGACGAGCGTAGTTGGCTCGCCCCTGAAATACACTCGGTCCACCATGTCCGTGGCCCCGGCCGAGAATGCCATGCTTGCCGGAACCTCCAACTTGCCCGCAATGACGCCCCCAAAAGTCGAACCGCCTCCGGCCCCGCCAACCGACTGATCGCGGCGAAGTCCGGATGCCGTCTCTGCCGCCGCGAATTGGGATTTGAAAGTCCCCACGCGGGATCCCGGCACCACCACGTAAACATTTTCGAGATCGTCCCCGGCTTTCTCGGTGGCAACGACTCGACCGTTCAACAAGGACGCGACCACTTGAGCGCGGTCTCGCACTGAGATTGCATCATCGGACTTCACTGAAATCAGCTCAGTGGGACGATCAAAATTAAGGACTACCATACTTTCGCCGCCTGTCAGCATCACCATATTGTCAGCCTTCGCTGCTTCCCTGTAAAACGTCCCGTCTGGCGGTGATTCAAGGGCCGATGGCGCGGCCACACTCGCAGATTGGGGGAGAGCTAATCTCCCATTCGACTCGGCGCTGTCAGCACGGGCTGGAGCGTTTGCGGGAACAGGCGTTGCTGCCTCACGTGTTTTCGCGGCTTGAGCCTCCAAATCCCCGTTGCCGTTCCTGACAGGTTGCATTGCTTCCTTCATGGCCAACGTTTCGACTGGACGATTCGCAGGCCTGATCAAGAACGTTGCGATCACCAGAATCACGACGAGTGCCAGCGCTTCGATGGGCACCTTCAACCATGCGGGCCGAAACAACACATCGGCCCATGTCTCTCGTTCCGGCGTGGCGTCCGCCGCGATCTTGCGCCTGACCTCGGTGAGGAATTGTTGCGCTGTCTGCTGCTTCGGGATTTGAGCCGTGCCCTCGACGAGTTTCTTCAATTCCGTCACCCGCTTCCGGCAATTTGGACAGGCCGCGATGTGCGCCTCAATCTCCGCGCGCACGGCATCCGTCACTTCGCCGTCGAGATAGGCCGACAATTCCTGTTCGATGTCGCGACAATTCATCACAGCTCACCTGCCATGGCCTGACGCAATGCCTCCCGGGCGCGCGCGATTCGCGATTTGACCGTGCCAACTGAACAACCAAGCATGACCGCAATCTCGTCGTATCTCATGTCCTCGACCGTCCGTAACATAAGAACTTCTCGCTGGTCTTGTGCCAACTTTGCCACCTTCTCACTCAATGTTTTCACAAATTCCGCTCTCGCCGCCTCCACGTCCGGCGCTTCAGTGGTCACGGCGGCCTGCCGCGTCATTTCGCCCTCGGCCGTTTCGGCAGGACAATCCATCGAGACTGTTTCCTTCCTGCCGCGCCGATTCCACCAGCGCCGCTTATTCCGCGCCAGGTTCGTGACAATCTGATACAGCCATGTTGTGAATTCGCTGTCACCACGAAAGTTGCGGATGTTCCTGTAGACATTCACAAACGCATCCTGCGCCACTTCCGTGGCGTCCTCGTGATTCAACAACAGCGGATAGGCAATGCTAAACGCCCGCTCGCGGTGCCGCAACACCAGCATGTCGAATGCCGCTTCATCGCCCGCATGGCAACGCGCCACGAGCACCCGGTCGGCGGTCTTTTCCGCAGGCTCTGTATGTAGGACACGACTCATCAAGGAAAGTTCCACGCATTGGACAGGAAACCGTCTGCCTCCGTTCGGCCCCGCCCGTAGATCCACCGGCTACTGGATCCCGAATTCCGGTTTGGCTTCGCGCGTCATCAAATCGCGTACGGCCTGCTTCGGCGGTTTGCCCTCGTAAATGATCGCGTAAACCTCGCGTGTAATCGGCACATCCACCTTGTGCCGCTGCGCAAGTTGCCAGGCCGATTTCGCGGTCCGCACCCCTTCGGCAACCATCGGCGTGCTCGCGGCAATTTGATCGGGCGTCTCACCCTTGCCCAGTCGCTCGCCAAAACCGCGATTGCGGCTGTGTTTGCTGAACGCGGTCACAATCAGGTCGCCAACGCCGCTCAATCCAAAGAATGTCTCCCGCCGGGCGCCCAATGCCACCCCCAGTCGAGCCATTTCCGCCAGCCCGCGCGTGCACAGTGCCGCCTTCGTGTTGTCGCCGAAGCCAATTCCCTCGCACGTGCCTGCAGCGATGGCGATGACGTTCTTGAGCGCGCCGCCCAGTTCCACCCCGACAACATCGTGATGCGTGTAGATGCGAAACCGTTCGTTCATGAACGCGCGCTGCGCGATCTGCGCCAGTTCATCGTATTTGGACGCCACTACCACAGCCGTGGGAATTCCGCGTCCGACCTCTTCCGCATGACTCGGCCCCGATAGCACGACGACGCGGTCGGTGCCGAGCACTTCGGCGATCACTTCGCTCATGCGGGCACCAGTTTCGTTCTCGATGCCCTTGGCGACGTGAACGAGGGTTGAACCCTGCGGGATGAACTCATACAGTTGTTTGCAAATCGGCCGCATTCCGTGTGACGGCACGGCCAGCACGATCAACTCTGCGCCGCGCAACGCCGACTTCGCATCGAGCGTGATCACAATTTCGTGCGGAATCTTCACGCCCGGAAGAAACGCCTTGTTTTCGCCCGCTGCGAGGATCGGGTCCACTTCCTCCTTGAGCCGGCCCCACAGCGTCACCTTGTTCCCGTTGCCATGAAGCAACACCGCCAACGCCGTTCCCCACCCACCCGTGCCGATGACCGTGACGTTCATGCGTGCTCCGCTCTTTTACCGCCCACGCGGTGCTCCGTTCCCGACAGCAGGCGTTGAATGTTCGACTTGTGTTTGTAAATCGCCACCGCGGCAAGAATCGCCGTGAAACCGGTCAACGTGGGGTTCTTCTCAATCAACCACGTCGCAATCGGCATCGCGAGCGCCGCGCAGATCGACGCCACCGACACATAACGCGAAATCCCGAATACGATCCCCCAAACGCCCAGCGCGCACAACAATGGTCCTGGCAAGAACGCCAACAACGCGCCTGCGCTCGTGGCAATTCCCTTGCCTCCCTTGAAATGCAGCCAGCACGTCCAGTTGTGACCCGCAATCACGCAAATGCAGCAGAGAATTTGCAATGTCGTGTGGTCAACAGCGGGGAATATTCTTGGCGCGAAAAACACAGGCGCGAACCCTTTGGCCGCGTCAATCAGCAACACGATGATGCCGGGCCACTTGCCCAGCGTGCGCATCACATTTGTGGCGCCGATATTGCCGCTGCCAACCGTGCGAATGTCGATCCCGCGCGCCTTGGCCCAAAGAAATCCCGTGGGAATCGATCCGAACAAATACGAAACGACTGCGCAACCCACCCAAATGGCTGTCGTCATGCGCGCGACTCTAGCCGAAACTCGCCAGACCCATCAAGGGCGAACTGGTTCGACGGATGCGGCCTCGCTTGCGCGCGGGTTGCGCCGCCTGAGAAGCACTAACCCGACCGCGCAACCCAACAGGCACACGCCGACAAACCAATCGCTGTGCCTCGTGAAAAACGTCTGCCCGAAGACGTGCGGCACCTTCACCTCATACACCAGCGAGCCGTCTGTGAATTTGTCCAGCCGGGTGCCCGGATCGACAAACCCAAATTCGTCCACGATGCAGGTCACACCGTTGTTGGTCGCACGGATCAATGGCCGGTGCGTCTCCGCGGCACGGAACACGGCGTTGGCCAGTTGCATCTCTGAGGCGGGTGAGTTCTTGAACCACGCATCGTTCGTGATGTTGACCATGAAATCCGCGCCGACCTGAACGAACTGGCGATACAATTCGGGCAGCGTGTCTTCAAAGCAGATCACCGTCCCAAACTGCAGCCCGTCCACTTCGAAGATGGTGAATTGGTTGCCGCTCGTGAAACCATAATCATCGCTCGCCTCGTAGTCCTTCGGCCCGAGCAATTTCAGGATCGGGACCGCCAGTTTGCGCAACGGGATGAATTCGCCAAACGGCACGAGATGCATCTTGTGATAAATCCCCCCCAGACTGCCGTCGGACCGCACCATGATCGCGCCATTGAACGCCTCGGGTGGCGACGAGTTCGGCGTCATGTCGACGGTGCCTGTCAACAATGATGCATCAGCCTTCGCCGCGAGGTTCGTCACCAGCGCAAATGATTCCGCATCGTACCGCAACGCTTCCGGCGTCGCCGTCTCCGGCCAGATAATCAATTGCGGTTTCAACACCACCGCCCGTTCGGTCAGCGTCCGATACCGCTCCAGGATCATCGGCTTATCGGTCGGATCGAATTTCAATGACTGGGGGATGTTTCCCTGGATCAGCGCCACGCGCAGGGACCGCGGCGATTCATCACGGCGAATCTGATGATAGCCATGCAGGAACGCGCCGCAGACCAGAAGCACCGCCACATAAAATTCCCAACTCAACCTGCGGACCACCTGCCTGTCCAGCATTTGGCGGGCAAACCGCCGAATCGTGAAGAACACCGCACAATTCGTAAAACACACCAGCGCGGAGACACCGTACACGCCCGTCACGGCGGCAAATTGAATCAGCGGCACGGCCTGATGCTGCGTGACGGCCAGTGGATTCCACCCGAACCCGCCATAGAGAAACCAGCCGCGCACCCATTCGAGCACAACCCAGCCCGCCGAGCCGAGCACAGACGCCAAAATATTACGGATCGCTGAATCCTTCCCCTCGCCCCATTTTGTCAACACCACAGCGAACCACATCGAGCCCAGTCCGAAGTACAATGCGAGAAATGCGACGAACGCCACCATACCCGGCAACGTGACATGGATCGTCCACCACACCGTCGCTCCAAAAAAGACAAGCCCGGCAATGTAACCTCGACGAAACGCCTCACCCCGTTCGCATCCCTCCAATGCGAACAACAACGGTACCAGCGCGCACCATCCGAGTTCGCTATAATCGAACGGGGGAAGCGCAAATGCCAGCAGCGCACCAGTGACAGCGGGAAGCAACCAGCGAAGGATAATCTGCCGCGCGAGCGTCATGCCCGCTCAAGCGTTGCGTCCGCAGCAATTCTTGTATTTCTTGCCGCTGCCGCAGGGGCAAGGTTCATTGCGACCGACCTTCGGCACATCACGTCGAACGGGTGCAGAGGCCTTCTCAATGGCTTCTTCCACCATCGTTCCTCCCTGCTGCTGGGCTGCAGCCGAGGATTGACCACCCGCCATTTGGCCGAATGATGTGCTTGTTGTCAAATCGGGAGCGATGAGTTGTGTCGGCAGAGCCCTCATGAAATTCTCAAACGCAGCCAGCGAGCTGGCCGAACGGAATACATTGCTGGCGACCTCATCTTTGACGCTCGCCATCATTTCGTCGAACATCGTGAATGCCTCGCCCTTGTACTCGACCAATGGATCCCGCTGGCCATAGGCACGCAACGTGATTCCGTTGCGTAGCTGGTCCATGTCGTAGAGGTGCTCCTGCCAGAGCCGGTCCAGCGCGTTGAGGATGATCAACCGCTCAATCGCCTTGAGCGTCTCGGGATTCTCGTTGGCCGCCTTCGCCTCATAGGCGCGGTGGACCTTGTCAAGAATGACCTTTCGCACCTCATCAGCGGGCTTGCCCTCAAGATGATCGCGGCGCAATCCGATCGGGAACGCGTGGTTGGCCCAGCGCAACAGGCCGTCGTAATCCCATTCATCCGCCTGTTTTTCCTCCGGCAACGATAGTAGCACGTGCGCGTCGACAACCTCCTCCATGATGTCGAAGATCGCCTCGCGGGGGTTGTCGCCCTGGATGATGTCGTTGCGGAAGCCGTACAACACTTCGCGCTGTTTGTTCATCACGTCGTCATACTCGAGCGTGCGTTTGCGGATGGAGAAATTATGTTCCTCGACGCGGCGCTGCGCTGTCTCGATGGATTTGTTGAGCCACTTGTGCTCGAGTTCCTCGCCTTCTTTCATCCCGAGTTTTTCCATGATGCTGCCGATGCGGCCGCTTCCAAACAGCCGCATCAAATCGTCCTCCAGCGACACGAAAAACCGGGAACTACCTGGATCGCCCTGACGCGCGCAACGGCCCCGGAGCTGGCGGTCAATGCGCCGCGCTTCGTGGCGTTCGCTGCCCACGACATGCAGCCCCCCCACGTCGGGGATGCCCGGCCCAAGCTTGATGTCGGTGCCGCGGCCCGCCATGTTGGTCGCGATGGTGACGCCGGCTCGCTGGCCGGCCCGTGAGATGATTTCAGCTTCCTGCTGGTGATATTTCGCGTTCAACACATTGTGCGGGATGCCCTGGCGTTTCAACATGCGCGACAACACTTCGCTGGCATCCACGCTGACTGTGCCGACGAGGATCGGCTGGCCTTTGGTGTGCCGCTCCTTGATCTCGTTGATGATGGCGTTGTATTTTTCGCGACGCGTCTTGTAAACAACGTCGTTCGCGTCAGCGCGTGCAACAGGCTTGTTCGTCGGGATGACGATCACGCCGAGTTTGTAAATATTCTCAAATTCCGCTGCTTCGGTTTCTGCCGTGCCGGTCATGCCGCCAAGCTTCTCATACAATCGGAAATAATTCTGGATGGTGATCGTGGCCAGCGTCTGCGTCTCGCGCTCGATGGCGACGCCTTCCTTGGCCTCCACCGCCTGGTGAAGACCGTCGCTCCAGCGCCGTCCGGGCATGAGGCGCCCGGTGAATTCGTCCACGATCAGGACCTTGTTTTCCTGCACGACGTATTCGACGTCCTTCTCAAACAGGCAATAGGCGCGCAGAAGCTGGGAAATGTTGTGGATCCTTTCGCTCCGCTCGTCGTATGCCTGCTGAACCTGCTGCTTCTTCTTTTCCTTTTCGGCGTCGGGAATGGTCAGGCTGTCGATTTCCTGCAACGCGGTCACGAGATCGGGAATGACAAACGCGTCCGGGTCATTCGGGTTCAGGAATTTCCGTCCCTTCTCCGTCAAATCAGAATCATGCTGCTTCTCGTCGATTGTGAAGAACAGCTCTTCCTTCAGTTCGATCAAGTCCTTCTTGCTCGAATCGGCCAGCACCCCCAACTCCGCTTCGTCGATGAGTTTGCGGGTCTCCGGTTCCTCCATCAACTTCAGCAACTGTTTGTTCTTGGGCATGCCGATCCTGACCTGGTGGAGCATCCGGCCCGCCTGCTCTTCCCGGTCGAGTTCCTTGTCGGCTTTTTCCTCTCCGTTCCGGCCATCCAGCAGTTCTTTGGCCTCAGCAACAAGACGGTTGCAAAGCATTGTCTGCGCACGGACCAATTCCGCCACCTGCGGCTTGTATTTGTCGTAGGCATGCGTCGTAATCGTGGAGGGTCCGCTGATAATCAATGGCGTGCGCGCCTCGTCGATCAGGATCGAGTCAACTTCGTCGACGATCGCAAAAAAATGCCCACGCTGCACCTGCGTGTCGGCGCTGGTGGCCATGCCGTTGTCGCGCAGGTAATCGAATCCGAACTCCGCGTTCGTGCCATAGGTGATATCGCACGCATACTGTTCGCGGCGCACGGCGGGCGATTGATCGTGCTGGATGCAACCAACGGTCAGCCCAAGGAACTTGTAAATCTCGCCCATCCACTCGGCATCACGGGCGGCGAGGTAATCGTTGACCGTGATGAGATGAACGTTTTTGCCGGTGAGCGCGTTCAGGTATAGTGGCATGGTCGCCACCAGCGTCTTGCCTTCGCCGGTGGCCATTTCGGCGATCTTGCCCTGATGCAACACGACGCCGCCGATGAGTTGCACGTCGAATGGAATCATTTCCCATCGATACGGATGCTCGCGCACGAGCCACTCCTTGCCGCACATCCGGCGGCAGGTGTTTTTCACCGCGGCGAACGCCTCGGGCAGGATGCTGTCAAGCGACTCCCCCTCGGCGACCCGCTTGCGAAACTCGTCGGTCTTGGCGCGCAACTGCTCGTCGCCGAGCTTCTGGTACTCCGCCTCAAATTCATTCACGCGCTGGACGATGGGCCAGAGCTTTTTCACTTCGCGCTGGTTCTTCGAACCCAGCATCTTTTTTAAAATCCAATTAACCATTCGCTCTCAACTTCCTGGTTTGACCAGCGGCACGCCTTCCTTACACATCGGACAA